>DAOUVF010000143.1 GCA_030667765.1 Bacteroides sp. | reverse complement strand
TTTGTATTAACCAATAGCCTGCCTGCATAGCTGCTCCCCCGAACTCCCCCGGCTGGTATCCGCCCATAATTGACAAAACATTTGTGCCATGACTGCCATTGATGCTCCAGAAAAAATCAGCAGAAGGGTCCACAAAATTCCGGAATCCCAAAACCTGTCCGTTCTGCCACAGGGAATAAAACCCGGCCAGGCTGTCCGCATTATAAAACCCGGCGTCAATTACCGCAATGATCATATCCTCCCCCTGATAGCCCTGTTCATGGAGCTTATGACCATTGAGCATTTCAACCTGGTGGTCAGAAGGAAGGGGTTCATCTGAAAAAGTTTCCATGAATTTATTTGAAGCTGACTTAAATCGGGGAGTCCAATAGAGTAATTCAATGTCTGTTACAAAGGAATATGAGGATAGCAGATCTGCCATATTCGAGTCAGTGGTTTCAACGATAACGGCATTCATCCATTTGCTGGAATATAGTATATTAATATCGTGTTTCTGGAGGCTGTCAAGATATACCTGACTGACGGGAAGGTCGTTTTCCACTATGGGTATCTGATAGCGAAGTCTTCTGTCAATGGCACGTTGTGAAAGGAATTCAGCCGGATTATCCAGTGAATACAGACTACCCTCCTTATCCATTAACTGGACCCATAATTTATAGTTACTTCCCTGGCCCATCCCATCGAGGAGAAATCTGGAAACCAGTAATATGACCAAACCCAATCGTCGCATCCGGATTGTCCTATTGTTTACTCTCTTTTGTCAAAGAAATTATTAATATCCACCTCCGGGATCGTTCCAAGGTTCTTCTCTATCTCCTCCATGTGTTTTTTTGCCCATTCTTCCAGCTCCTTACTGTTCTGGAGCTCGCCTTTCACATAATGGAGTGCATGTTCCTCCTTGCCATTATCGTCATAGAAATGCCAGGTTTTATCCATCTTCCCATGGTCATACTGACCATCCATTATAAGGACATGGTTCCGGTTATATACCTGGTATATTCCATGCAGTTTATTTGATTCATGCCAGGAAACGAGCCTGATGGAGGTATCTTCAAAGAATTGTTTCCAGGAACCATGTTTCATGTCCATTTTCCAGGACATGATCTCGGCTATTTGTCCCCTGGGATAAAACTTCCTGGACTCCCCGTCTTTCAGCCCGGATTTATAGGTCTCCGTATACATGAGGTCATCTGAATAATAAGAATAATAGCGCCATACACTGTCTTTTGCCATATTCACATACTTCCCATCTGCAGCCAGATCACCTGTTCTGTAAAATATCCTGGCATGTGTGATCTCGGTTCCTTCAAGGTAGACCAGTTCAGCCCTTCTGGCGCCGTTTTCATAGAATCGTACCATTGTACCAACCGGTTTTCCATCTTTGAAAAAACCCTTATAGATCAGGTTCCCATCCGGATAGCTTTTTTTCCAATACCCCTGTCTTTGACCCAGGGCGTCTGTCTGATTCCAGAGGGTGTCGGTTGACTGTGCCGATATGCCTGCACTCAATAAGAGGCTGCTGATAACGAGTAGTAAATTCCGGTAGTAGCTGGTCATGGTAACATTATCTATTATGCCGGTAAAACTAACGTGTTTCTGTTAAAACGAAAAACGCAGAGGATAATTTTTCCAGGTAAAAAGTTAATGTGGATAAAACATCAAAAAGACCTGCCAGCTAATCTTTTACTGACAGGTCTTCCAGAGGGATATATAGTTATAGAAGGGCCTTACTTAACTTCTTCAAAATCAACGTCTGTAACCTCCTGGTCATCCTTCGGATCCTGCTGTGGTTGTTCTCCTTCCGCGGCAGGTCCTCCTGCCTGCTGTTCCTGACCGGCCTTGTAAAGCTCCTCGGATGCAGCCTGCCAAACCGTATTCAGTTCAGCAGTTGCCTTATCTATGGCATCCATATCCTGGCTTTTGTGAGCCTCCTTCAGCGTTTCAAGGGCTTTTTCAATGGATTCCTTTTTATCAGCCGGCAATTTATCTCCAAACTCCTTCAGTTGTTTCTCAGACTGGAAGATAAGGCTGTCTGCCGTGTTCAGTTTATCTATCTTCTCCCTAGCCTGCTTGTCAGCTTCCTCATTGTCTTTGGCTTCTTTCTTCATTTTTTCGATCTCATCATCCGACAGACCGGTTGATGCTTCGATGCGTATACTCTGTTCCTTGCCAGTTCCCTTATCCTTTGCAGATACATTCAAGATCCCGTTGGCATCAATATCGAAGGTTACTTCAATCTGTGGCAGTCCCCTGGGTGAAGGCGGAATGCCGTCAAGGTGGAATTTGCCAATGGTCTTGTTACCTTGAGACATCGGTCTTTCTCCTTGCAACACATGGATCTCCACCGAGGGTTGATTATCCGCTGCGGTGGTAAAGGTCTCTGTCTTTTTTGTCGGGATAGTCGTATTGGATTCTATCAGCCTGGTCATTACACCACCCAGTGTTTCAATACCGAGTGAAAGGGGCGTAATATCCAACAGGAGGACATCTTTTACCTCCCCTGTGAGTACACCACCCTGAATGGCTGCACCAACTGCCACTACTTCATCAGGGTTTACGCCTTTGGATGGTGATTTTCCAAAGATTTTCTCAACAGTAGCCTGAATGGCGGGTATCCTGGTGGAACCCCCTACAAGGATCACTTCATCAACATCAGCAGGCTTCATTCCGGCATCTTTCAATGCCTTTTTGCAAGGTTCAACCGTTGCATGTATCAAGCTGTCAGCAAGGCTTTCAAACTGAGCACGTGACAGGGTTTTTACCAGGTGCTTGGGTATCCCATCGACCGGCATAATATAGGGAAGGTTGATCTCTGTGCTGGATGAACTTGATAGCTCAATTTTAGCTTTTTCTGCAGCTTCCTTCAGTCTCTGGAGAGCCATGGGATCTTTGCGGAGATCAATATTTTCATCTTTCTTAAAGGCTTCGGCCAACCAGTCAATAATCACCTCATCAAAGTCATCTCCTCCAAGGTGAGTATCACCATTGGTCGATTTAACTTCAAATACTCCGTCCCCCAGCTCAAGGATGGAGATATCAAATGTGCCTCCTCCCAGGTCGAATACTGCCACTGTGATATCCTTGTTCTTTTTATCAAGTCCATATGCCAGTGCAGCAGCGGTGGGTTCATTGATAATCCTTTTTACCGTCAGTCCCGCAATCTCTCCGGCCTCCTTGGTGGCCTGCCGTTGAGAATCAGAGAAATATGCAGGGACAGTAATAACGGCTTCGGTAACTTCGTGGCCGAGATAATCTTCTGCTGTCTTTTTCATTTTTTGCAGGACTATGGCTGAGATCTCCTGCGGGGTATACTTACGGTCGTCAATCTGAACGCGGGGTGTATTGTTTTCCCCTTTAACCACCTTATAAGGCACCCGGTTTATCTCTTTTTGGACCTTGTCATATGTTTCCCCCATGAATCTCTTGATGGAGAAAACGGTTTTAACCGGATTGGTGATGGCCTGACGCTTGGCCGGATCACCAACTTTCCGCTCTCCGTTTTCAACGAATGCAACCATGGAAGGCGTTGTGCGTTTCCCTTCACTATTGGGGATTACAACAGGCTCATTCCCCTCCATCACAGAAACGCATGAATTGGTGGTTCCTAGATCTATTCCAATAATTTTACTCATGTCAAATATGTTTTATTAATATAATTTCAATGTTGCATTGTTTTTTTCAATCATTGTGCCATAATGCAAATAGTGAAATTATGGCATCTGATTGGGATGCCTGTTTCCCGGATTGGGAAAGATGTGACAAAAAGTCAGTTTAGTCGTTTCAAAAAAGAAATAGCAGATTTGGCGGTCATTTCAGTATAAATTATCAACTTTGTAAGCCTCAAATATGATATTATGGCCCTGCATGAAATTGTAAGACGCGTTACTACACATGTACTTCATGAGATGAAGCTGAAAGGTGAGAAGATTGCCATGCTTACAGCTTATGATTATTCAATGGCAAGAATCCTGGATGAAGCCGGCATTGACATAATTCTGGTAGGGGATTCAGCCTCCAATGTGATGGCAGGCCATGATACCACACTGCCGATCACCCTTGAGCAGATGATCAATCATGCCGGATCTGTTGTCAGGGCGGTAAGCCGCGCCCTGATCGTTGTGGACCTGCCCTTCGGCACCTACCAGGGAAATTCAAAGGAAGCCCTGACTTCATCCATACGGATCATGAAAGAAACGGGTGCGCATGCTGTAAAGATGGAAGGTGGGCAAGAGATCCAGGAATCAGTTATTCGTATCCTTTCAGCCGGAATCCCTGTCATGGGACATCTGGGATTAACACCGCAGTCCATTCATAAGTTCGGAACTTATGTTGTTCGGGCCAGGGAAGAGAAGGAAGCCGAAAAGTTAGTGGAAGATGCTCATATCCTGGAAGAAGCGGGTTGTTTTGGTCTCGTCCTTGAAAAAATCCCGGCCAGCCTCGGGAAGAAAGTAGCAAAGCAATTAAAGATCCCGGTCATCGGGATTGGAGCCGGACCGGATGTTGATGGTCAGGTGCTTGTATTACATGACATGCTGGGGATCACACAGGAGTTCTCTCCGCGTTTTTTGCGGCGTTATCATAATCTGCATGCCGAGATCAAGGGTGCTGTTCAAAACTATATACAGGATGTCAGGACACTCCAATTTCCAGACGACAAAGAACAGTATTAGTCGGGAAGGATATTAAACCGGCATTGATGCCTTATTTAATCAATATTAGTTAATTTTTGCATTTTTTTGGATCACTTTGAAATTGAAGGATAAGCTTGAGATATTATTTGAGGATAATCACCTGATTGCCATTAATAAACGGACCGGACAACTTGCCCAGGGTGACCAGACAGGGGATATTTCACTCGATCAACTGGTAAAACAATACATTAAGAAAAAGTATGCGAAGCCTGGGGATGTGTTTCTTGGTGTGATCCACAGGTTGGACAGGCCGGTCAGCGGGGTCATTCTATACGCCCGTACCAGCAAGGCACTGCTCAGGATGAACCGACTGTTCAAAGAACAGAAAATACAGAAGAACTACTGGTGTATCGTAAAAGACAGGCCACAACCTGAAGAGGGAACACTGAGTCATTACCTTGTAAAAAATGAGGATCAGAACAAGTCCTATGCCTACAACAAACCAAAGCCAAATACAAAACCTGCCAGCCTTGATTACAGGCTGATCTCAAGTTCTGACCGCTATTATCTTCTGGAGGTAATCTTGCATACGGGACGCCATCATCAGATCCGTTGCCAGTTTGCCAAGATTGGCTCACCCATCCGCGGTGATTTGAAATACGGTTACCAAAGTGCCAATACGGATGCCAGCATAAACCTGCATGCACGTTCCCTGGAATTTATTCATCCAGTAAGAAATGTTCAGGTCAGGATTTTGGCCCCAGTACCATCTGACCCGCTATGGAAAGCGTTGACTGTCCAATTTGATTGAGAACGTACCTGATTACTTTGATTTCAGGAAGGAACTGTCAAAGCTTAATGGCAGCAAGTCCTTGATGCTGTTTACGACATGGATGCCTGCCTTTCCATACATTAGTATCCGAACTGGCTGGTTAAACCTGTTTTCACTTTCAAGAAGTGCCTGCCGGCACGATCCGCATGGATAAACAGGCTGGTCAAGTAATTTATCCTGGTATACGGCTGCTATGGCCATCATTTTCACAGGGGATTCCGGGTGCATGGCATTGGCAGCAAATATGGCAACACGTTCAGCACATAGTCCGTCCGGCTGTGCCGCATTTTCCTGGTTATTGCCATTGACGAAGTTGCCATTATCAAGCAACAGGCTGGCTCCAACACGAAATTCCGAATATGGTGCATAGGCATCCCTGGCGGTTTGGATGGCCCTGTCGATCAAATGCTGTTCATCAACCGAAAGCTCATCTGGAGATTTGTACTCCTCAATATTAATATGAATTTCCACGTTTATAGGATCATACTGAATCAAAATTACAAATCTTGTTGATAAGTCCAAGTATCCTTATGAACCGGAAAAACTCATTATTGATACATTTAGGCAAATTAATCCAAGCTATGAGATCGCAGTTCCTGGCAGGTTTATTCATAATTTTTTCCTTTATACACCCTGCGAAGGTCAAGTCACAGCATACTGCCCGTCAAGAGTATATTGATCAATATAAGAATTGGGCAATCGATGAAATGAAGCGTAGCGGCATCCCTGCCAGTATTACACTGGCCCAGGGCATGCTGGAGTCGAATAATGGGAACAGTACCCTGGCCACCAGAGGGAATAATCATTTCGGGATCAAGTGCCATGATTGGAAAGGAAAAAGTATCCGGCATGACGATGATAAAAGAAATGAATGTTTCCGAAAATACAAGTCAGCCAGGGATTCATATATAGACCATACCAATTTCCTGATGAATGGTCCAAGGTATTCTTTCCTTTTTGAGCTGGACCAGACAGATTATAAAGCCTGGGCAAGGGGATTAAAAAAAGCTGGCTATGCCACCAGTCCTACATATGCCGGTGCGCTAATCAGGATCATTGAAGAAAATGAATTGGACCATTTTGATTCGGGCAAGGTACGACGCAGGAAGGCAGATGACATAGAAACCATCCCTGAGGTTACCGATATTGACGGGTTTGAGATCGAGATCGATCACAGAAAGATCCTTATGAGAAACCGTATTGACTATATCATTGTAAAAAAAGAAGATACCTATCAGAGCCTGACCAGGGAGCTGGAAATGATGCCATATGAACTGGCCCAGTACAATGAAATTCAGAGAGACTCAAAGCTGAAGAAGGGCCAGGTACTGTACCTGCAGCCAAAACGGGGTAAGGCATCTGTGGAATTCAGCTACCATACGGTTGAGGCCGGGGAGACCATGTACGATATTTCCCAGATGTATGGCATCAAATTGAAAAAACTTTACCAGCTGAATCTAATGGACCCCGGAGAGGAGCCTGAGCTAAGTGATGAAATTCATCTGCGCAAGAAGAAAAAACCGTCAGCCCCTGTGCCTGTGACGGATCCGGTCGGCTAGGTGATACGGAGTCCGGAAACATCCTTCAATCCCCTTAAAAATTCAGGAGTATCCATTTTCTTTTTTCCTTCGAGTTGGATCCGGGTCAGTCTGATAATACCATTACTGCATGCTATCTCGAGGGTATTTTCGTCATCTGTGAGGAGGGTTCCTGGTTTCTCATTTACTGGCAGGATCTCTTTTTCAGCTGCAAAGATTTTTAGTATTTTTTCTTCCCCGGCCTGGTTTTTCAAAATGGTCCATGCAGCCGGATAGGGTGCAAGTCCCCTGATATGATTATAAACCACTTCGGTCTCCTGATCCCAGTTTACCCTGCAGTCTTCCGTGAATATTCTTGGGGCCGTTTTAAGTTCCTCCTGCTTTCTGATCAGGGCAGCCTGGTCTATCAGGTGTGGATTCCCTTTTGCAATGGCCCGAACTGTTCTGACCAATAATGCTGC
>DAOUVF010000299.1 GCA_030667765.1 Bacteroides sp. | reverse complement strand
TCCCAGGAGCTCAGAAGCAATATTCAGATCGTTACCCAGCAGATACAGGGAACAAATAAGCAGGTATTCCAGACCCTTCAGACGGCCGTCTATGAGTTCATGAACAATACAAACTGGAGCAACAATGTATTTGCTTATGATGAACGGATAGAATGCAATTTTATGTTTAATATCACCGAGCAACTGTCAGCCGACGAATTCAGGGGAACATTGCAGATCCAGTCCAGGCGACCCATATTCAATACCAATTACAGTTCGGTTATGTTGAATTATGTGGACAATAATATCCAATTCCGTTATGTGGAATTTGAACCACTTCTGTTTGATCCTACACAACATATCTCCAATCTTACCTCCATCCTTGCATTCTGGGCCTATTTTATTTTAGGAATGGATTATGATTCATTTTCCTATCTGGGCGGATCGCCCTTCCTTGCCCAGGCTGAGAATATCGTCACCAACGCCCAGAATGCACGTGAGACAGGATGGAAACCATTTGAAAGCCTTGACCATAAAAACAGGTACTGGTTGATTAACGATATCCTGAATGACAGCTATAAACCCATCCGGGATTTCAATTACAAATTTCACAGGCTGGGACTGGATTTGATGGATACCAAGGTGACAGAAGGCAGGGCAGTGATTGCAGAAGGTCTGGTGGACCTGCAGAAGATATACCGTGACAAACCTGATCCGTTCATGCACCTGTTGCAGATCACCATGGATGCAAAAGCTGATGAAATGGTCAATATTTTTTCGGAATCCTTTACAGAGGAGAAACAGCGTGCCATGAGGATCCTTCAGGAAATAGACCCTGCGAACAAGGCCAAATATGAAAATATGACGGCCTCAAATTAATCTGTCCGCCTGCTCCTGTGAATTCCATTTTTCGTATTTTTCAGCAGTAAAAAGCTTACATTTGTAGCTGATTTTACCTGATTCCGACATTAATCAGGAGAACCGGTACTAACCATCATTATGCTAAAATCCCTTCATGTCCGGAATTATGCCCTGATCAGGCACCTGGAAATTGAGTTCAGGCCTGGATTCACCATCATCACGGGAGAAACCGGTGCCGGAAAATCAATCCTTCTTGGCGCCATGTCACTTTTGCTGGGGAACCGGGCTGACACATCTGTGCTGAAGGACAAGGAGAAAAAATGTATTGTAGAGGGCAGTTTTGATATTAGTACATACGGATACCGCAGCTTTTTCACAGTCAATGATATGGATTATGATGATCATCTGATCATACGCAGGGAAATTTCCCCCGGCGGGAAATCAAGGGCATTTATCAATGATACACCTGTGAATCTGTACCTGCTGAGAGAGCTGGGAACCAGGCTGGTCGATATTCATTCCCAACATGAAAACCTGCACATGGGGGAACATGGGTTTCAGTTGATGGTATTGGATACCGTGGCCGGGAACCGGGCTCTTTTATCGGCCTACCAGGATCAATTCCACAGATTTGCAGACCTGGTATCCGGGTTGGCCGGGTTGAAAGAAAAGGCAGGTAAATCCAGGAAAGACCTGGATTATTATTCATTCCAGTATCAACAGCTGGCGGAAGCCAGGCTGTCAACAGGTGAGCAGCAAGGGCTTGAGCAGGAGTTACAGACCCTTGATCATGCCGGGGAAATCAAAC
Source organism: Bacteroides sp. (assembly GCA_030667765.1). Lineage (GTDB taxonomy): Bacteria > Bacteroidota > Bacteroidia > Bacteroidales > SM23-62 > SM23-62. The sequence goes on along the minus strand of DAOUVF010000299.1, from coordinate 2,794 downwards.
GAAACTTTCACCTGGTATCTTACCTGCTTTCAGACCAGGATGATGCAGTTGTCAGCAAACTGGTTGAAGCCATTCATGCATTGGACAGCATCTCTGCATTTTACCCGGCTGCCACTGAACTCGCCGAAAGGATCAGGTCGGCCATGATCGAACTGAAGGACATAGCGGATGAGGCTGAGAGAAGCAGTGCTGATATCGAAATGGATCCCGGGCGCCAGCAAATCGTCAGGGAAAGACTGGACATGCTCTTTAATCTGATGCAGAAACACGGGGTAAATGATATAGATGGACTTATCCGTTTGCAGGCGGAACTCGATGCCAGGATACAGGATATCGCATCTTATGACGAAAAGATAGAAAAGTTGGAGAAGGAGTTGACAGAAAAAAGGGACCAGCTTGAGAAGCAGGCGGCTGAACTTACTGCCAGGAGGAAAAAAATCCTGCCTGAGATAGAGAGTGAGGTCAACGGAATGCTGAAAGTCCTTGGCATCCCCAATGCCCTGTTCCGGGTCGGGCATAGTGAACTGGGTGATTTTACCGAAAACGGAAAGGATGAAGTTGAATTCCTTTTCTCGGCCAACAAGCAGGTGCAACCACAGGATATATCGAAGATCGCATCGGGAGGTGAACTTTCCAGGCTTATGCTGAGTATTAAATCCCTTCTTTCCGATTCCCGGGAATTGCCTACGATTATATTCGACGAGGTCGATTCAGGTGTGTCCGGTGAAATTGCTGAGAAGGTTGGGCTTATCATCAAAAAGATGTCACACGGGAAACAGGTCATCAATATTACCCACCTTCCACAGGTTGCCGGGAAAGGAGATTTCCATTACCTGGTCCACAAGTACGACGAGGCCGGAGCCACCATTACTGATATCAAGTTGCTGGACGATGAGGACCGCGTGCTCGAGATCGCCCGGATGCTCAGTGGTGAGGAGCTCACAGAGGCCGCCATTTCGAATGCCCGCGAATTGCTGAACTAGGCTCCCGAGTAAAATCAATTTGCTATATTTACAGCCAATCCTAAAATCATAAAGTCATGGCTTACGGTTTATTAGAAGGCAAGAGAGGGATTATCTTTGGAGCCCTTAACGACATGTCCATTGCCTGGAAAGTCGCAGTAAAAGCCCATGAAGAAGGTGCCCGATTTACCCTGACCAATACCCCTGTGGCACTGCGCCTGGGCACCCTGGATGAACTGGCCAAAAAAACCGGGTCAGAGGTACTTCCGGCTGATGCCACAAACGTTCAGGATGTGGAGAATGTACTGCAAAAATCCATGCAGATTCTGGGAGGCAAGGTCGATTTCATCCTGCATTCAATCGGCATGTCGCCGAATGTCCGGAAAGGCTTGCCTTATGACAGGTTGAAATATGATTATTTCCTGAAAACACTCGATATTTCTGCCCTGTCATTTCACAAGCTCCTGTTGCTGGCCCGGAAAAACGATGCGATTGCCGATTGGGGATCTGTGGTTGCACTCTCCTATGTGGCTGCCCAGCGCACCCTTTATGGCTACAATGACATGGGTGACGCCAAGGCCCTGCTGGAATCCATCGCCCGCAGTTTTGGATACATCTACGGTCGCGACAAAAAGATCCGCGTCAACACCATATCACAGTCCCCCACCATCACCACCGCCGGCAGCGGCGTGAAGGGGATAGACACCCTGATCGATTTCACAGAACGCATGTCACCCCTGGGCAATGCCACCGGAGACGATTGCGCCACTTACTGCATCACCCTGTTTTCAGACCTTACCAGGAAAGTGACCATGCAAAATCTCTTTCATGATGGTGGTTTTTCGAGCATGGGTATGAGTATGCGTGCCATTGACCAGTACAGCAAGAGTTTCGATGAGTGTGACTAAAAAATAGCCGGATCATGACCCCTGTACTGCTGGTACTTTTCTATTTCCTGTTTCCCGTCCTGATCATACACCTTGATAAGAAATATACCCTGGTAAACCGGATAGGTACAGTTGTGATCTGTTATGGAATGGGACTCCTGATAGGGAATATCGGCATTCTGCCTGATGGCATAGCAGAATTCCAGGAAAACATTTACTCTTTCTGTGTAATAATGGCTATCCCACTGCTTTTGTTTTCTCTGGATATCCGGAAGTGGATCTCCATGGCAGGAAAGACAATGCTTTCACTGGTGCTTGGAATTGCCTCGGTAATCATTATGGTAGTCCTGGGGTATTTCCTTTTCAGGGATGTGATCCCTGATATCTGGAAAGTCTCGGGTGTGCTGGTCGGGTTCTATTCAGGCGGTGCTCCCAATGCTGCAGCCATCAGCCTTGCACTGGATATGGAGCCGGAAGTATTTATCCTTACCCAGACCTATGACCTGGTTGTTGGTGCGGTCACGCTTTTATTCCTGATGACAGTTGCACAACGTTTCTTCCTGCTGTTCATGCGGCCTTATAAGCCGGCGGATCAGGAAGAAGTCAGGGATACCGGGGAATCTTATCATGATAAATATGAGTCCTACGACGGAATATTCTCCCGCCGGATCTTTCTGCCTTTACTGGCTGCGGTTGGATTATCCATTCTGATCCTGGGCATTTCAGCCGGAATCAGCCAATTATTTTTCAAGGAGCTGAATTCAGCCCTTATCATCCTGGGTATTACCACTTTGGGGATCGCTGCATCATTTATCCCGCGTGTCAAGCAAATTGAAAAATCATTTCAGGGTGGGATCTACCTGATCCTTGTATTCTGCCTGGTATTTGCGTCCATGGCTGATCATAGGCCTTGTCGGTTATGCCGTCGGCAATTATATCGGGATA
>DAOUVF010000334.1 GCA_030667765.1 Bacteroides sp. | reverse complement strand
TCTTGTATTTTTTGCGGGCATGGATTGTATTGGGTTGTTCGGCAACCTCAAGATTATCAGGATAGAGCAGTGACTGTTCATAATAACTGAGAGCTTCTTTAAAATTGCCTTTCTCAAACTCAGTATCCCCCTGTTTAATATTGCCCTGCACCCAAGTCTGGTGAATACCATATTTCCCTTCCCATGAGTTAAAATGAGTGTTGTTCAGAAGTTTCAGGGCTTCACTGTTTCTATCCGTCAATATGTAGAGCAGGACCAATTGTGAGACGGCCTGGTTGTATTCCAGGACAACCTCAATATTATCCTCGAACATGGCTATCTGTTCCTGAAAAGGCAGCTTCAATTCCCAATTGATCAATCCCAGTTCAACGATTGATTTACCCGCAGATGGGTCGGCTTTGATGGCCACATGGTAAGCTGACTGGGCTTTGGACAGTTCACTCTCCTCGGCATAAACCTGTCCGAGATTCCTCTGCGCGACTACGTTGGCCGGATCCAATTTTACTGACTGTTCCCAGTGCGCTATAGCCTCCTCAGGACGTTGACTATATTTCAGCAGGTTGCCCAGGAGATAAAATGCCTGGGCATCATCAGGATTTTCAGAAATAGCCCATTCAAGTACCGGGAATGTTTCCGGGCGGTAAGGAAAACAATATTTCGGGCTTACCCTGGAAGCTTTCACTAATAAAGTACCGGACTTGTCAGATTCTTCCAATTGCTTATGATAATAGGCCTGGTAATAATACACCAGTGGAGAAACAGTCATTTCTTCAGATTCACTGGCTGATAATTCAAGCACCTTTATAGCGTCAGAATAATCACCACAACGGGCGAAGCGGATGGCCATTTCAATATGATTTTCAGCATCAGCCCTGGTCAGCTCCAGCAATTCAGCATCCATTGCACCCAAGGCTACATCTTCCGTACCAGAGGCTTCTGAAGCAGTCACCTGCAACTGTTTTGAAAACAGATCCATGGGATCGGTCATTAGGCTTATCCGGGTCACCTCCAGGGCTTCATCGGATCTTCCCATGCGTATTAAGATCAATGCTTTAACCGCATGGGACTGTGAATTGTTGACATCTCTATTGATACTCTTATTAATATGTTCCAATGCACGGTCCAGGCGGTTTTGAGAAGCAGTAAGCTGTGCCAGTTCAAAATGGGCGATAGCATACCATTCCAGGCTGTAACTTGCCCGGTTCAGGCATTTTTCGGCATCTTTCATATCACCCAGGCGCATTTGCGTCAACCCTTTGTAATACCATGCCTTGAAATAGCTCTCATCCCGTTCGATAGCTTGATTAAAAAATTCCAGTGCGTTTTCATATAAGCCGTTTTTAAGTGCCATTTCACCCAGGGCGGCGTTGGTTCGAAGGTCGCCAGGATCCCTCTCAAGAGCTTCCCGGAAGTAGGATATTGCCTTTTTGGGATTGTCATTCCGGTAGAACCTGTCACCATAAACGAACAGCAGGTCCTGCGAACTTACCTCATCCGGATCAGGTGGAGCTGCTTCCCTTTCAGGAAGCGGAGGGTGTTCGGGCTTTGCATGGCTGAATGCCAGCAAAGTATCCCCCCCGGATGAAAGTACGGTCATTTTCAGTTTATAAAGATCAGTCATGCCTGAACCTTTTGCTTCTTCAAAAAACGGATTTGCAGGATCGGCATTAGTTATTTCTTTAAATATTTCTTCCCCATCATAAGACAGAATTATTTTTGCATCCTGGTTCAATCCCGTAGGTGACCATCCGAATAAAGCTTTCCCATCACTTAATTCCAGGTTGATCGAGCCTTCAAGATTGGCATAATCGTAAACCCCGATATCCCTTACCGGGAACCAGAAATGGCTGAAAATTTTGGTTTCTCCCGGCATGATCCAGAACGGGCTGGGTTGATTGTCTGAATAAGCCCCTGCCTGTGGTTCAAAATATGGCAGGTCCCCGTCCGTCAGGATTTTTTCCCACAGGCGCCCTGCCGGGGCTGTCCCCCAGGTCCAGAGTTTCTTTCCCCTTACAATGTTATGATCGGCGACATGAACCATGCCCGCCTTCTCTTCCGGACTGTAACCTCCGAAGAAATCCGACGCTGATTCCACGGCAAAATAACTCGATGCCCCCGGGATATTTTTCCAGTAACTAATATCAATACCATCGTTAACCGGCCAGCGGAAAAATTTATGCTTGCCATGCCCGGTCATTATTTCCCCTGGAATAACTGCCTGATAGTTATGGGTTGCCCTGACAGCACTGGTAGCCCAGTACTGGAAACTTTGTATATACGGTGTGCAATTTTCAAGCCTTATCCTGGTCTCTACCCAGTTCCTTCCTGGATGTACCGTAGTTCCCACTGACCATCTCATCCCTTTGAGCCTTTCAATTTCACCCACCCAGACGGTCTTGGTGCCATCCTGATTTTCGGTGATGGTCCAGTCCGTATCCCTGAATCCACTGGCACGATGGCCAATAGGGAAATTCCATTCCACGCCCCCTGATATCCAGGCTCCCGTCACAGCAACCAATCCAGGTTTAATTACCTTTTGATCATATAAAAACTGGTACCCGTTGGTTTTATCCTGAGCACCATGGAGCCTACCGCCCAGTTCAGGAAGAACCAGGGCTTTCACATACTCATTTTCAACATATAGGGCATTATAAGTTCTCGTACCTCTTTCATTTGTCAACCTGTCCATCATCGTATAGGGATAGCGGTTGGTCCTCCAGTCCGGCATTATCTCAGGTTCCGTGACACCATAGGTTGGCAATGTGAGAGACTCCCGGTATGCCTCAACCTGGGCACTGGCAGGGAGAGTCGCCAAAATCAAAAGGGCCATGCCTGATATGTTTCTCAATAAATCCAATTTCATTGCTTTCTATTTGTTTAGTATTAGTTTAACTTAAGGATGATTTTATGTTCTGGTCCGATTACGCCAAATTTGTTTACACTCCTTGCCTTCAGGTAGTTCTGTCCCTTGTGAAGCTCCCAGGACAGTACCGGTTCCGATGCTTGCCATTCCTCCTTGTCAACCGAAACTTCAAATCTTTCAAAATTGGGAGTATGGGTTTCCAGCTGTACTTTTAATGATGCATTTCCCTCATCATAAAAATGAATATATGCCTGGTTGAGGGTCCAGAAAACATCGCCATTCCGGCTCGTCCTGATCCCAATCCTGTCCCGCACATCCATTTCTCCCCGGTATTGCCATGCTATGTTCTCATTATACTCATCTTCAACAATCAGGTAATCAAAATTCCACCAGGTAAAGGGAATCTCAAAAAAGTTATTTCTCGTTTTATAGGCCACCCATTCGTAACCCTCCTGACGATACTGATAGGCACCATCCCTGTCCCGCCTTTCCAGGGTAACCCTTTCTGCCCTTTGCTCCGTTCCAAAAACCATTTCCATATCCACACCGCCATTGCGGTAGAATTCCCTTCTGATCTCATTACTGTTGAGCGGAACAGCGGTTCCTTGCAGGCGAAAATAGGAATTGCGGCTGGGATCAATCTGCATCCATTTGCGCCAGTAGTTTGACCAGACATCGAGGGTCCCGTGCCCGACAGAAGTTATTTTCCTGGCAGTAAAACCCAGGGAAGAATACATCTGCATCAGGGTAAAAGACAAGAAGGTGCAATAAAACGTCTGGCCATTTAATCCGTGATGCAGGACATGCAGACCCTGTGGCATTATCGGTGGCGGTGAGCCAAAGGGTACATGGTTCACAAGCCATTCATTGAGCAGCAGTATTTGTTCGAAGTCGTTTTTCCCCGGTGCAATGATCTCATGCAGGCTGTACTGATTCCTCAGGCGCTGCAGGTCCGGATTTTCATATTTTTCATAAAAGAAGGGATAATTCGACCTGATCACTGGCTTGTTATCAATACCCAGGCAGATGATATCCGTCCCATCCTTTAACCTGAATTCACCGCCCATCTCAAGATCTTTGAGTTCTCCCGTTATTTCTTTCAAAATGGGACCACAAAGGGCCTCGTTGGCAGCCAGCATATTGTCCATATTTGATTTATGGATAGCCGGCAATGAGGATCTTAATTCGCCAATCTGTTTATT
>DAOUVF010000252.1 GCA_030667765.1 Bacteroides sp. | reverse complement strand
GATCCCAAGATCCAGACAAATGTGACAAATGGTGAAAACGGGCAGTCAGGAAGGAAAACCTTCGAATACCTGTTGATACCAAGACATGCCGGTAATTTCCGGATCCCACAGGTAAGCCTTAGTTATTTTGAACCAAAATCAGGGCAGTACAGAACATCGTCTACCACGGAATTCAATATCACCATATCAAAAGGGGATGAAGAAGAAGCTGTTACTGTGATTGCCGGGCGTAGCAAAGAAGATCTCAAGATCATTGGCAGTGATATCTTATTTATTAAGGACAATCAGTTCAAAATGTTCCGGATAGGGCAGGGATTTTTCGGATCATCCGTGCTTTACCTGCTATACGCGGGATTATTCCTGCTGTTTCTCGGGGTATTATTGATCAGGAGGAAACGCATCCAGCGGCAACAGAATGTAGAGCTGGTTAAAAACCAAAGGGCCAGCAGGGAAGCCAGGCGGAGATTGAAGGAAGCGGCCACACATATGAAAAAGGATGAATCGGAAGCATTTTATGAGGCTGTTTTGAAAGCCCTTACAGGTTACCTTGTGGATAAATTGAATATTCCCATGGCAGATCTTTCCAAGGACTCTGCCAGGAATGGACTGCAAAAATATGATGTCAAGCCGGAAGCCATTGAAGAATACCTGGAACTCGCAGACATCTGTGAGATGGCAAGGTACTCGCCAACTGCAATAGAAGGGGGCATGGGAGAGGTATATTCCAGGTCAATAAAGATCATCAGCCAATTAGAACAAAACCTGCGATAATGAATCGAGTATTAATGATCATAAGCATCCTGTCCACCTGCTTCATGGTGGCTGAATCTAAGGATCTGCAGGACCTTCTTCAGACTGGGAACCAGTATTATCTGGATGGGAAATATGAAATGGCCGCACAGTCTTACAAGTCCATTATTGATTCAGGCTACGCGTCAGCCGAGCTTTATTATAATCTGGGGAATGCCTATTATAAATCACATGATATTACCATGGCCCTGGTAAATTATGAAAGGGCACGCATACTGAAACCCAACGATCCTGAAATAAATCATAATCTTGATATTGCCAGGGAATTCGTGGTGGACAGGATAGAGGTCCTGCCTGAATTTTTCCTCAGAAGAGCATACGTGGGTTTCGTCAAGATCTTTGATGCCGATATATGGGCCCTGGTAAGTGTCATTACATTTGGGCTGGCATTGGGACTCTTCCTTGCCTATTTTTTTCTGAACCAGTTGTTTTTCCGCAAAGTATCGTTCTGGACCGGCGTTTTATTTATCGTGATTGCGGCCTCCACCTTTCTGTTTGCCCTTCAGCAAAACAACCTTGTCACAAAACATCACCAGGCCATCATCCTCACTCCATCTGTGACAATCAAAAGCTCTCCTGATGAGGACAGCGGTACTGATCTCTTCCTGCTGCATGAAGGGACCAAGGTAACTATCAGTGATGAACTGGGTGATTGGAGGGAAGTGGTTCTGAGTGATGGCAACAGCGGCTGGCTGAAAGAGACCGACCTTATCGGGCTGTAGGCAAATCCCGCACCGCCTGAATGCTTTACAATTCTCGGATAATCCCTATATTTGAACCATACGGAAACGATATAAGTTCGGTTAAAATCCCCTGCACTTACAAAACATGCCCAGATGAACAGCCTGATCCTTACCATACTTGCATTTGCCGGCTACCTGCTTGCCTACCGGTTGTATGGCCGGTTTCTCGCCAGGAAGATCTTCAGACTTTCGGATGAGAACCGGATGCCATCACACGAACTCAATGACGGTGTGGATTATGTACCCACCAAGTCCAACATCGTATTCGGGCATCATTTTACGACTATCGCGGGACTCGGTCCTATCGTCGGGCCGGCCATAGGGGTGATCTGGGGATGGTTACCGGCCTTCATATGGGTGTTCCTGGGTTCCATTTTCATGGGTGCCGTCCATGATTTTTCCACCCTGGTCATTTCTGCACGAAACAAGGGGAGGACCATAGGGGACCTGACAGGCGACCTGATCGGTCCGGGTACCCGATATTCCTTCCAGTTCCTCATGCAGCTTCTGCTGTTTATCGTCCTTTCCGTATTCGCCATGATCGTCGGTGTCCTTTTTGAACTGTACCCGGAAGCAGTTTTTCCTGTATGGATGCAGATCCCCATCGCTGTATGGTTGGGCTGGATGATCCGTAGGGGCAAAAATGACCTGCTCTATTCCATCATAGCCGTGCTCCTGATGTACGGTACGGTTATCATCGGCTTGTATATCCCCATCCGGGTACCACCCATACAGGGTTCATCCGTGATCACCTGGTGCCTGATCCTTTTTATTTATGTATATTTTGCTTCCACCCTGCCTGTGCAGAAACTTTTACAGCCGAGGGATTATATTAATTCCCACCAGTTGCTGGTAGCCATTGCTTTGATCATCACGGGCCTGTTTGTGGCCCATCCGGTGATCACTGCCCCTGCTATCAATGATGCAGCTTTTGCCGCCGGATCGGATGTGCCGGACATCATGCCTATACTGTTTATTACTATTGCCTGCGGCGCTATAAGCGGGTTCCATTCCCTGGCAAGTTCAGGAACAACGGTAAAGCAGGTCAACCGCGAAAAGGACACATTATTTATCGGTTATGGCGGGATGCTCTTGGAAAGTTTCCTGGCCGTGCTGGTGATCATGGCTGTGGCAGGTGGATTGGGACTTGGACTAGAGAAGGATGGACAGATCTTTACCGGGGCGGATGCATTCAAGCATCATTATTCTTCCTGGGCAGCCTTCAGCGGTATAGACAACAAGCTGGAAGCCTTCGTGATCGGTGCCTCAAACCTTTTCAGTAGTTTTGGGATCCCCCCTCTCATTGGTAAAAGCATGATTGCTGTCTTCATAGTGAGTTTTGCCAATACAACCCTTGATTCAGCAGCAAGGATACAGCGCCTTTCCCTGCAGGAAATATTCCGCAATAAACAGGGTACCATAAGAAAACCAATGGATAACAGGTACGTTGCCACCTTTTTCGTTGTACTGGCTGCCATGGTCATGACTTTTTTAAAGTCCGGTGCCACCGGCGCACTCATCCTCTGGCCCCTCTTCGGATCCCTCAACCAGTTGCTGGCTGCACTTGCCCTGGGCATGGTTACAATCTACCTGTACAATCAAAAGAAGAATATCATGATCACCCTGCTGCCCATGATCTTTGTCCTTTTCGTAACCATCTGGGCCATGTTCAAAAACCTGGCTACCTTCTGGAACCAGCAGGATGAGATACTGATATTCTTGTCCGTACTTATTCTTGGACTCACTCTGCTGCTGCTGGCCGGCAGTTTCAAAGCCATGTTTATGCCGCGGACACAGGTCCCCCCGGAAGCCTGATGGATCAATCCGCATCTTTTTTTCCCCTGGCAGGAAGGAACCAATGCCGGAAATTCAGAAAGATACTGATCATTAAAGCAATGACCAGTCCCCATAGAGTTACCGCATCTACCAGGTTTTGATCAATCTGCAATCCGGTCAGGCGCGTGAAGAGAAAACTCAGATAAGAGTCGGGAAGGTCAGAATATCCAAGCCTCCGAAGGATGTTGAAATGCCAGTCCGTAAAGGGACAGTATCCCAACCCGTAGAAGATCCCCAGGATAAGCCAGGAAGCGCCTGTTAAAAGAATACATATCAGATTCAGCCGCCTGGTTTTCTTCCATATCCATCCGAATAAGTTAAACAGGACCAGCAGTGAATGAAAGCCGGTGAAGAAAATGTCAAGAAGTTTCATCCCAATAATTTAATAAATTTACCAGTATAATGTCAAGTCGTTTTGATAAAACACTACAATATATTGGTCCGCGGATATGTTCAGGGAGTTGGTTTCCGCTATTCGGCTATGAGAGCTGCTGAGCTGTATAACGTTTCCGGCTTTGTGAGGAATGAACCCGACGGATCGGTTTACATAGAAGCTGAGGGAGAAACATTCAACCTGGATATGTATCTTGAATGGTGCAGGAAGGGGCCGGGATATGGACGTGTAGAGAAAGTTTTTCATACTGCCTCCACAGTGCAGGGTTTTCAGAAATTTGAGATCCGCATTTAGCGGGATAATCTGCTCAATGTAAAGAATCACAGATCCGGGAATGATGCTCAGGATGAAGAATATGCTTATTTTTAATATTTAATGTTATACCAAATAAATATGAATGTCATGAAAAAGTTTATCCTACTTATCGTATTCGGAATCAGCCTGAATTTGTATGGCCAGGAAGACATGCTTTGCATGGGACATCACTGGACGGAAGATGAAGCCAACCTTATGATGAAAAAATTTGAGGCATCTTGGAATGACCTGGCCTCCTGGGAAAAGAGAGCTGAGATTATCAGAGAAGGTATCATTGAGGGCATGGGACTGAAAAACATGCCTGCGATAGAGGGAGAATTCAATCCCATTATCAGGAATACCCGAAAGATGGATGGTTACATAGTTGAAAATATCGCCCTGGAAAGTTTCCCTGGCTTTTATATTACCGGTAACCTGTACAGGCCGCTTGTGGAAAAGGAGAAATACCCCGCAGTTTTATGTCCCCACGGACACCTGCCGGATAAGCGGCTGCGTGAGGATATGCAGAGACGCTGTGCGGTGCTGGCCACTATGGGAGCCGTCGTTTTTACCTATGACATGGTTGGATTCGGGGAGTCGCAGCAGGTCAGCCACAGAATGCCTATAGCCCTCTTGTTGCAGACATGGAACAGCAAAAGGGTCCTGGAATACCTCCTGTCCCGTTCGGAAATTGATCAGGACAGGATAGGGATCACAGGTGGCTCGGGCGGGGGTACCCAGAGCTTCATACTGACGGCCATCGATAAGAGGATCACAGTTTCAGCACCGGTGGTCCAGGTATCCGCCCATTTTTTCGGGGGCTGTATCTGCGAGAGTGGCATGCCCATCCACAAAAGTG
>DAOUVF010000154.1 GCA_030667765.1 Bacteroides sp. | reverse complement strand
AAGATGGGTATGGTTTATGCGATCTTTATTTTTCAGTTTGGGAAAAAGGCAGCTGGAGTGTCCCCGTCAATATGGGACCCGCCATTAATAGCAAACATAGTGAGAAGCAGCCTTCACTGTCCGCAGATGGCAGGTTTGTATATTTTACCAGTGACCGTCCCGGTGGACTCGGGAAATATGATCTCTGGATGTCCTCAAGGCTGCCTGACGGGATTTGGAGTCCGCCCGTGAACCTGGGAGAGAATATAAATACCAAAGAATTTGACCAATCCCCCTTCATACACCCGGATAACAAGACCATGTATTTCAGTTCAACAGGCTGGCCCGGCATGGGAGGCTTCGATATTTACATGTCCCGCCGGACCAACGACAGCACATGGGGCAAACCGGTAAACCTGGGTTATCCCATCAATACCAATCACCATGAAGAAGGATTGATTGTGAATGCCAGGGCAGACATGGCTTATTTCTCATCCACAAGGCTCAGCGGGATGGGGCGGGATATTTTTTCTTTTGCATTGTATGAGGAGGCCCAGCCCAACAGGGTATCCTATATGAAGGGTAAGGTATTTGACAGCCAGACAAAAAGGCCGTTGGAGGCACATTTTGAGCTGATTGATCTCGAATCCCGTAAAAAGGTCATTGAATCAAGTTCTGAGCCGGGCAATGGTGAATTCCTGGTGGTTATCCCGGTAGATGCAGATTATGCACTCAATGTATCGAGGCCTGCTTACCTGTTCCATTCCGAGAATTTTGAATTTGATAAGGTATATAGCCGGACTGAACCCTTCCTGAAAGACATTGCCCTGAATCCAATAGAAATAGGGGAACGTATCGTTCTCCGGAACGTTTTCTATCAGACAGATTCTTTTACCCTGGATAATAAATCAATGGTGGAACTTGACAAGGTGGTAATGTTCATGGAGGGTAATCCTTCCCTGGTGGTTGAGATTGGAGGCCATACAGACAACACCGGCAGCCAGAAACACAATCTGTGGTTGTCGGGCAAACGTGCCAAAGAGGTGGTTGCCTACCTTGTCGATCAGGGGATCCTGCAGGAAAGAATTGAGTTCAGGGGATATGGAATGGAAGTTCCTGTAACAACGAATGAAACGGAAGAGGGCAGGGCCCTGAACCGGCGAACCGAACTAAAAGTACTGTCCAAGTGACCAATAATAAATAATTGCTATGGAATGTAACAAAGACAGGAACAGCCAGTATTGCAATTGTTCATACCCCTGCAGCAAGCATGCCGTATGTTGTGACTGCCTGCATTACCACAGGAGGATGGGGGAGTTGCCTGCCTGTTATTTTCCGGATAATGCGGAAAAGACCTACGACCGTTCCATCGACTATTTCATAAGTCTCTGGGAAAAAGATCGAGGATCATGGCTGAATTAAGAGCAAACGCCAGAACCACCTGTTCCTGGCCAGGTAACGATCCCCTCATGATGGAATATCATGACCAGGAATGGGGTACGCCGGTCCATGATGACCGCAAGCATTTTGAATTCTTTGTACTGGACCTGTTCCAGGCCGGCCTCAGCTGGTCCATTGTCCTTAAAAAGAGGGAAGGGTTCCGGGAAGCATTAGATAATTTCGAATTTGAAAAAATAGCATCCTATGATGAGCATAAAATCCAGGAATTGCTTACGAATGAGAAGATCATCAGGAACCAGCTAAAAATACGATCTACCATCGCCAATGCTCAAAAATTCCTGGAGATACGTGAGGAATTCGGATCCTTTGACAGGTATATCTGGCAATTTGTGGATCATCAAACCATGCATAACCGGTACACAGAACTCAGCCAGCTCCCGGCAAGTACCAGGGAATCCGATGCCATGAGCCAGGACCTGAAAAAAAGGGGATTCAAGTTTGTCGGGACCACTATATGCTACGCCTATATGCAGGCGGCGGGCATAGTTAACGACCACATGACCTATTGTTTCCGGCATCATGAATTAAATCCTGGCACCCGTAAATAAATATGTTTTTACTAACGAAATTCACAAGGATGTCTTTTGAACTTATCAAGCCTCTGTTATTGAGAATGTTTGCCCTTATTCTGGTCATTGGCCTGGGGATATTGTGTATGCTGATGGAGGCCTGTCAGCCTGCTGATCTGGAGAAGAGGCTCCGGAAAGATCACCCCAGGTTGATATTCACTGTGGAATCACAGCAAGGGATAGAAAAACTGGCCAGGGAAGATACGCTCCTGCAACAATCAATCGAAACCCTGGTGAACCTGGCCAACCAGATGATCTCGCAACCATCCATCCACTATAAACTTGAAGGGCCGCGACTTTTGTCCAAAAGCAGGGATTGCCTGTCGAAAGTGATGACGCTCTCCATGGCTTACCGGCTCAGTGGTGAACTTCGGTACGCCCGGCGTGCCTTGGTTGAGATGCATGCTGCTGCCGGTTTCCCTGATTGGAATCCCAGCCATTTCCTCGATGTAGCAGAGATGAGCGCTGCCCTGGCCATTGGTTATGACTGGCTCTTTGAGATCCTTACTGATGAGGACAGGAGGATCATCAGGACGGCCTTGATTGAAAAAGGCCTCAAACCCGGACTGCAGCAATATCCTGATGGTTTCGCCAAAAAGATCAATAACTGGAATTTTGTTTGTAACGGCGGGATGATTATGGCAGCGCTTGCCATTGCAGATGAGGAGCCCGATCTGGCACAGGAAGTCATCAACCGGGCCCTTAAATCCCTTCCAGTTGGATTGAAAAGTTTTGCACCGGATGGCGCATGGTTTGAGGGGCCCAGTTACTGGATGTACGGCACAAATTATCTTGCCATGTTGCTCTCCTCCCTGGAATCAGCGCTGGGCACCGATTACGGTTTATCCGCCTCTCCCGGGTTGAGACATTCGGGTCATTTTTATCTCAGCTCATTGGGTCCCTCCGGTAACTTTTTCAATTATTCCGATTGCCGGTTGAGTCCCATGGGTCCGACCCCCGCCCTATTCTGGCTGGCAGGTGCCTTCGACGAGCCCTTTTTTGCCGAGGCAGAGCGCCAGGTGCTTAATTCTTTTGTTTACGAATTGGATGCGACAAAATATGGGCAAGGCGAGGACCATTATTATTACCGTTTTTATCCGCTCGAAATTGCCTGGTATGATCCCCGTAGTACCGATGAGGCCTCCACCATAATGATGGATACCTATTTCCATGGCCTTACTGATGTGGTTTACTTCAGGACTTCCTGGGAGCAGGATGCTTTTTTTGTGGGATTTAAGGCAGGCCAGAATGGCATCAACCACGGTCACCTTGATTGTGGAAGTTTCGTTTTGGAAGCCCTTGGTGAGCGATGGGCTGAAGATCTGGGTTCGGATGATTACAATCTGCCCGGTTACTTTGAATATGAGCAAGATGGGGAGAGATGGAACTATTTCAGGAATTCCTCCATAAGTCACAATGTGCTGACCATCAACGAAGAAAACCAGCGGGTTGATGGGAGTGCAAAATTAATTGCCTTTACTTCAAGGGAACAAGGCTGTGTTAACAAAGGGTGGAGAGCATATAGCCCTGCAGGTTTTAGATCCTGGGGAAGGGCATTTCACCATCACCCCAACACTACCAACATATCATCCTGATGAAGAAAAAAATGCCGGTACATACCTGCTGACCCTCTCGCTCCCCATAAGCACAAATGATACCACCCGGCTTGTGATCATGCTGACACCCGGACAGGAAACGGCAAGCCAGTCAGTTGCAGGTGGCTATAATATTATACCCCTCAGCAAGTGGGCCTCCTCCGATCTCACCCATTAAATTTGAGAATATATTTCAAGATCAATTACCTGGTTTTGTCCGGATCAGCCGGCACAGGTGGCAAAGGCTGATACTGATCGAGCTGTTCCATGATGACCTCAATGGCCTTGTTCAGCTGGTCATCTTCCCCGTCATATTCCCTTGCCGGATCATTGTCCAGGTAGATATCCGGCTCGACACCAATGCCTTCAATTACCCACTTGCTCTCTGTGGCAGAGTAGGTTGAGAACTCCGGTCTCATCAAAATACCTCCGTCGATGAATGGCAGGGTCCCGCGGATACCCACGACACCACCCCAGGTACGTGTACCGATGATGGTTCCGAGTTTGAGGGTCTTGAACTGGTATGGGAACAGATCCCCGTCAGATGCGGAAGCATAATTTATCAGCATTACTTTGGGACCCAGGACCATAGCTCCCGGAGTAGTATTTCCATAAGGAACACCACGCATGTTGCGGGTATGTGTCAGTTCCCTCCGGAGCCGTTCAATGATCATGGAGGATACATTGCCACCACCGTTGCCGCGGTCATCGATGATCAATCCCTTTTTATTCTTCAGCTGGGGATAGAAATATTTCACAAATTCATTCAGTCCTTTCACCGACATGTCAGGAATATGGATATAACCGATCTGTCCGTCGGTAGCTTCATTTACCTTCCTGATATTATCCTGCACCCAGTTATAATAATAGAGCGCTGATTCGTCTGCAATGGGTTTGATGAGACTCTTTTTCGAGCCTTCCATAGCAGGTTCGGCATTGGTTGTCAATTCAACTGTTTTTCCGGCCGTATTTACCAGGGATGCATAAATATCATTCATTTCCCTGGTGGATTTCCCATTCACGGCAAGTATGAGGTCCCCTTCACTGATATTTACCCCGACCTCGGTAAGCGGCGAACGAAGAGCCGTGCTCCAGTTGGCCCCTTCAAGTACCTTGTCAACATGGTAATAGCCGGATGAATGCCTGGATAGTTTGGCGCCCAGTAATCCCATCTGTATCCTTTCCGGAACCCCTGCATTGTTGGGTGAATTCACGTATGAATGTCCCACAGAAAGCTCAGCAATCATTTCCCCTATCACATAGGTCAGGTCATAACGGTGATTAACATAAGGTACGAGCACTCCATATTTTTCATGCATGGCTTCCCAGTCCACGCCATGCATATTTTCCACATAAAAGAAATCACGCATATGCCTCCAGCTCTCATCAAAGATCTGCTTCCATTCTTTGGGGTAGTCCGTCATTACTTTCATATCCGAGAGATCTATGGTCTCATTGAGGGTTACCTTGTCCTGGGGCAGGTCGATCACTGCATACTTACCATTCTGGATGATAAGCATTTTCTTGCCGTTGGCAGAAATGGAGAAGAAGATACCCGGACCAAGATCAGCTTCCTTTTTTGTCTTAAGGTTGAAAACCTTTGCGGTCGTGGTTTCGCCGAATGAGGATCTTTCGATGTAATATACCTTGTCTGCTGCGGACTCGATATTGAAGTAGTTGGATGCCTTGATGGGAAGCGACAGGATCCTGCCATTCAATCCTTCCGTATCGATCTTGGTGCTCTTTTCCTCTGGCTCTCCGCCATTTTCTTTATCCTTATCATTACCATTTTCTGGTTTTTCCGCTTCCTTGATCTCCACCTCATCATTTTCAGGAGCGAAGGGGGAAGGGGTATCCCTGGCAAGGGTGACCAGGTATATCTTGTCCATATTGGAATAGGAATGGTTCCATTCGGTTTGAGAGTAAGTCGGGTTGAAATCCCTGGATGATACAAAATACAGGTATTTGCCGTCGGGTGAGAAATTGGGGCTCCCGGATTCATACCAGTTGTCCGTTACAGGATAGGACCTGCCATCTTCTGTATTGAACAGGTAAATAACGCCGAACTGGTTTTTATCGTTATCGGAATAGGCAATCCATTTACTGTCCGGTGACCAGTCGAAGTCATTCAGCTCTGTATCGATGGATTTTTTTACCAGGGTGATTTTTTTCGATTCAATATCCACATATTGCAAGCGGAATTTCCGGTCGCAGAAAAGGATCTTCCTGCTGTCCGGTGACCATTCCAGCTCATAGAGATAGCTATCCGTGCCACTGGTTAACCGGACGGGTTTTTCAGATCCGTCCTGCTTCATGATGTACACTTCAAATTCACCGGATTCATCGGAGAAATAGGCGATGTATTTACCGTCGGGGGACCAGCTGACGACCCTTTCATGGGCGCCTGTCGTTTGTGTCAGGTTCCGGGTGATGCCGTGTTTGGCAGGAAGGGAAAACAATTCCCCGCGCGCGCTGAAAACAACCCGCTCGCCATTGGGTGAAAGATCACCGCTCTGGACAGATTTGCTGGCATCCTTTAATTCAGTGCGGCTGTAGGTGTTGTCATTGGCGATTTGAATGGGAACCTTTTTGTATTCTTTTGTATTCACGTCCAGCTTATAGATATAGCCTCCGTTCTCAAATACGATAATCTCGTTTCCGAGAGATGGGAACTTCACATCGTACTCGGTGAAATCAGTTACCTTGCTCGTTTGCCTGGTCGATATATTGTAAACAAAGACATTCATGGTCCGGTCCCGGTCCGAAAGAAAGAATATTTCCTCACCGGCCCACATCGGGATGATGTCCTGCTCTTTGTTGTCCGTAATTTTTTCTGTGGTCCGTGTATTGAGATCATGGATCCATATCTCATCGGCCATCCCGCCACGGTAATATTTCCAGGTCCGGAACTCGCGGAAGATCCGGTTATAGGCAAGTTTGCTTCCATCCGGTGAATAGGAACAAAATCCACCGGCAGGCAAAGGCAGCTCTTCACTTAATCCTCCTTCAGCAGATACCCTGTAAAGCTGTCCTATGAAGGAATTGAAAGATTGTTTGCGGGAACGGTAAGTGACATATTTACCGTCCGGTGTCCAGTCCATTACAATGTTATTCGGGCCCATGCGGTCAGAAACATTGTCCCGCGAAAGGGTTGCCGTATAGGTCAGGCGCCTGGGACTACCCCCGGCAGCCGGGATGACAAAAACTTCAGTATTGCCGTCATACTGACCAGTAAAAGCTATCCGGCTCCCGTCCGGGGAAAACCGGGGGAACATTTCGTAACCATTGTGGCTGGTAAGCTTTCTTGCCATTCCACCCTCACTGTCAACAGTATAAAGGTCACCTGCGTAAGTAAAGACAAGCTGCTCCCCGTAAATGGCAGGGAATCGTATCAGCCTGGCCTCATCATTGGCACTTACATTGAATTGTGAAAGCATTGCGAAGAAAAATGCAAAGAGAAATAATTTGTTCATGATATGTCAATTATGATTTGAATGAATAATAATGGCCGAAAATATAATTAAATCACCGATTTCAGTATGCCCTATAACGTTTTTT
>DAOUVF010000147.1 GCA_030667765.1 Bacteroides sp. | reverse complement strand
TGATGATCCAACCCTATAAAATTTGCATTCTTCTCCAGAAGGATCTGCCTGATCCTTTCAATATCACTGCACAGTGCCTTAATTTCTACATTAATAACCTTCATCATTGGTTAATTTTGGGAAAAATCCTAATTTGGTTGCTAAGTTGCTAAGTTATTAACCAAATCCCTCTTTATGAAAAAGCTACTTCTCTTTCTTGCTTTGATGATCATGGGATCATCTTTTTTATTCTCTCAAGCCAATAAAGTTCTCGGATTCTGGCTCACAGAAAAAGAAACATCACAGGTAGAAATATACAAGGCAGAGGATGGAAAATATTTTGGCCGCATCAGCTGGCTGGAAGAACTAAACGAAGACGGCAAGCCTAAAATGGACGAGGAAAATCCTGATGAAGCATTGAAAAGCCGTCCCATACTCGGACTTAACCTTCTCGAGGGATTTGATTACGACCAGGAAGACCAGGAGTGGGTAGATGGCAGCATTTACGATCCTGATAACGGCAAGTCCTATGATTGCTATATGTGGTTTGAGGATGATGCCAAGGTACTGAAAATTAAAGGTTTTGTCATGGGAATGAGATTCCTTGGCAGGTCTACTACCTGGATAAGGGAAAACGACCGAAATAAGTAACAAAATCGTTCATATTCGTACATCACTGTTCTGAATCGTTCACTTTTTAGACTTTAAGATCTTTTGTTATTTTTTATAATATTCTCTTAATTAGATGGTTAGAAATTATGGCACGTAATGTGAAAGATTGTTCACGTACCATAAGAATTGAAAATCAAACACTAATTAAGATGAAAACAAGAAATTTAATATTATCCCTGGCAATAGGGCTTGGAATTATTGCATCCTCAAATGTTCTTGCCATTGACCCCATGTCGTTTTCTACTGACAAGGCGGTTTCAAAAACTGAAATGATTGTTGAAAAAGATATTAAAGTGCAGGACTGGATGGTAGATGCTGATGTTCTCGCTTCAAGGAATGGAGTTTCCATGGAAAAAATCCTGGATCTGGAAAACTGGATGATTGATGGGTCCTGGAGTAAGAATAAGAGTGAGCGTGCAAATGCTCCGGAAGCCGAATTAAAGGTTGAAGACTGGATGCTGAAATCTTTTAATTCCGGCAAAGAAAACGTACAGTAAGATTTGAATGCTTAGCTATTCGTAGTCTGTTTTGTTAGGTTTAGTGGTTACTAAGTAAGTACGGGTGTTTTGCTTTTTGGTAGTATCCAGCCTAATTGCTGAATACCTTTTCTACTCTCATTTCCAGTTTATAGACTGAGGTCCGGGCAGTGATGTAAAGTGTTTTATCATCCTTTCCCCCGAAGGATACATTGGTTGGACTTTCAGGAACTTCAATTGTCTCAATCAAGCGGCCGGCCGGATTATACACTTTCACTGCCGTGTTTGTCAGGTAAACATTCCCCTGTGAATCAATGGTCATGCCATCCGATCCTTCATCGGCAAATAATCGCTTATTGGTAAGTGTACCGTCCTCAAGTATGGTATACCTGTAGGTCTTACCTGACCCTTGATCAGCCACATACAGGATACTGCCATCCCCGGCACCTGTCACACCATTGGGCCTGACCATGTCATCGATCACTCTTACCACCTTTTCCCTGTCCCCTGTTATATAATAAACATGTTCCCCGTCCTGCGGGAGGTTGTCCCGGGACCCATAGCGCGGGTCCGTCATGTAATACCCTCCATTCGGGCACTCCCAGAGGTCATTCGGACTGTTGAATGATTTTCCATCGTAACCGTCCGCAATTACAGTAATGCTTCCCCGGGGGGCAATCTGAACCAGGCGTCCGCCTTCTGCACCTTCACAGGCAATGATATTACCGGATTGGTCCACATGCAGGCCGTTTGCCCTGTTTGAATTCTCCAGGAAGATTTTTCCATGATCGGTATTATCATAAAAATGTATCCTGCTTGCAGGAATGTCTGAGAAATATACCTGCCCCTTTGCATCGGAGGCCACTCCTTCGGTAAAGGCAAAACCGTCCGCCACTTTTTCAAGTTTGGCACCTGGAACAATGATACCTGCATCGGGAACCTGGGCAATTACCATTGTGCAGGATAGCATGGTAAAACCTAAAATCTGGACTGCAAATCGTTTCATGATGTTTGGTGATGGTTATTTGAACTAAATTAAGGAAAATGGACGAACTTGCCGGAATATTGGGGACATTTACCGCCCGGGGCCCTCCGTTTACCGATAATTATTTCAGGTAAACACGTAAATTGATGAAATTTGCATTTGTTGATTAAAGACCAGCCACGATGACCGCATTAGCATCGATCGACTCATTTTTATCCCCTAAAAAACTTGCCATCATTGGTGCATCGAGGAACCCTAAAAAATTCGGAAGGCATGTTTATGATGCACTGAAGGAGAAAGGCTTTACAGTCTACGGGGTAAATCCCAACGCAGAAAACCTGAACGGTGATCCCTGCTACAGGGATATTGCCTCACTTCCGGCCGACATAGACCGTGTATTCATTGTGACCGCGCCTGAAAAAACAGCTGAAAATGTCAGAATGGCGCTGGACAAAGGCATCAAAAACATATGGATCCAGAGAAGGTCTGATACAGACGAAGCACTTGAACTGTTAAAGGATACGGATGTAAATCTGATCTATAACCAGTGCATTCTGATGTATGCCGCACCGGTAAAAGGGCCACATAAATTCCACAGATTTTTAAATAAGGTATTCGGAAAGTATCCCAAATAATTTAAAACCAATTAACCATGAGACATCTACAATATGCCATCCTAGTTTTCCTGATAACAGGATCATCATCCTGCATTATCAGTCCCCATGAAACCATTTACGGCAGTGGCAATGTGGTGACCGAAGAAAGAGATATCGGTGACTTCACCGGATTAAAGGTCAGCTCAGGCATTGATGTTGTCATCAGGCAGGGAAAGGAGATATCCCTGAAGCTTGAAGCGGATGACAACCTGCATGAGGTAATTATCACCGAAGTAGATGGCAACACCTTGAAGATCTATACCAGGAAGAATATCCGCAAAGCGAGGTCCAAGAAGGTCTTCCTGGTATATGAGGATTTGAATACAATCCGGATTTCAAGTGCCGGTGATGTGACCGGGGAGAATACACTGCATACCGGTACGCTTGATATTGACCTGAGCAGTGCCGGCGATCTCAATCTCGAAGTGCAGGCCGAAAAAATCAGATGCGATATCAGCAGTTCAGGAGATGCCAGGTTATCAGGCAGCACTGAGGTCCTGGTGGCTTCACTGAGCAGTGCAGGGGACCTGCATGCTTATGAGCTAAATACAAAAAAAACAGAAGTCAGTTGTTCAAGTGCCGGTGATGCCCGGGTATATGCCACGGAAGAATTCAATCTTCGGTCTTCCAGTGCCGGCAGTATCTATTACAAAGGGGACGGACGGGTGGTCAACAGCCACACTTCGAGTGCGGGCAGTATTGTTAAAAAATAATTCCCAGCCTCAGGTCCATCAGGTCGGCCACATGGCCATGTGCCTTGATATTAACACCGGTATATAATTTCCTGGAAAACCTGAAATTAAGGCCATAGCGCTGGTACGCACGATTCCTTGCCGGATAGGGTTCATAATAATAGATCCCCCACTGGTGTATGAAAGAGAACCTTCCAAACAATATGTCTATCCCCAGAAGTACAGCTGCCCGGTTATGATCGGGCAGGTCTGCTTCAGGATTCCCGGCATATTCTCTTTTGATCCTTTCCTTTTCCGAAAAATCCGAGATCCATTCTGTCCCCGCTGATGCCGCAATGATCCTCCCGAATAAATAGTTATAATAGATCCCGGCACCTATGACTGGGTAAAGATGATCCTCTCCTTTTTCAGCATTTTTTGCGGTTCCAAGCAGATAAGCATCAAACCAGCACTTCCTGTCGTAAAGTACTTTCCCGGATTGCCGTGACCGTTCTTCAAAAACAGCCTCCCTGAGACTGTAGTCTAGTCCCAGGTTAATGGTCGGATAATTCATTCCCACATTGGGCTCCTTTACACCCCCGTTTGATATATGATTGTAATTTAATCCCAGCCTGGTGGTAAAGTGTTCATTGATCCTGTAATGAAAAGCAAAGCTTAACTGTACAATGAAACTTAGATGGGAGCTGAAAAAGAAATTATCGGGATTGGTTTCAGGATGGTAATATTTGCTGACATATGCCGGCCCTATCCCGAACCGGAAAGAGAAACTCAATTTTTTTTCCGCCCTGATATAGGGCTCAATAAAGGGATACAGGGCCACAGAGTAGCCAAGGATCTCCGGGTTATCAAAATTTAAATAGAAAAGGCCGAACCCGGTACGGGGATAACAGTAGCAATACCGCCAGATATTCTCACCCATCAGGTGCCAGGCTATTTCACCCTCCACCACCCAGGGATAGGCGTATGATAACTCCTTGATCTGTTTTGAATGCGGAATAATAAATCCATAATGTCCCCGGATCCCAAGACTGAGGACGTTCTTAACCTCAGCACTGTCGCGATCGGCCGATGCCTGCAGGTATTGCATCTGAATGGCCAGTAAAAATATCCAGGTGATTTTCAGGATTTTCATTCCAAAATATTAAAACTTGCACCTTGCCCCAGAAATAGCCTAAAACAAATTTAATCATTAGATTTGAATCAATGATCCTACCCTAATACAATATTACTATGTTAAAACGTTTCATTCCACTTCGTTTTATCCTTGTTTTCAGCACTTTCCTGCTAACCGTATTGCTTTACATCGACAGGGCCTGTATATCGGCTGCCAAGGAAGACATCACCCGTGATCTGAATTTTGATCTGACGGACTTTGGATGGGTAATGGCCATGTTTACCCTGGGGTATGCACTCTTTCAGACACCTTCCGGAAAACTGGCTGACAGCAGGGGACCGAGGACAATTATCACAACGATCGTAGCCCTGTGGTCCGTCCTTACAGCATTGACCGGTGCAGCATGGAACTTTGTATCCATGATGATCATAAGATTCCTTTTCGGTGCAGGTGAAGCCGGTGCCTTCCCCAGCCTGGCCAAGGTTGTTTTCAACTGGTTCCCGGTCAGGGAAAGGGGAATCATACAGGGGATCAACTTTTCGGGTTCCCGGCTGGGGGCCGCCTTTGCCCTGCCCCTCGTGGCCTGGATGCTGACCCTGATGGGCTGGCGGTGGACTTTCGTTATCTTCGGCTGTTTCGGACTGTTATTCTCTATCCTGTGGTACCTGCTGTTCAGGAATAAACCCGAACAGTCAAAAGCGATCTCGGCCGAGGAAAAGGAATATATCCTCTCCACCCGGCAACAACCATCTTCCAGCACAAAGGCTTCCCTTCCATTTGGCCGCATCATCAGCTCCCGTAATATGTGGATGAACATGATCCAGTATATCTGCAGCAATTTCACCTTTTACTTTACCCTCACATGGATGTACCCTTACCTGAAGGAGCGGTTTGCACTGGGCGGGATTGAAGCCGGGTTCTATGCCATGGCCCCGTTGGTCGGAGGAGCCGTGGGGAACTGGTTCTCGGGGATCCTGGTGGATGCCATATACCGGCGCGGCAAGCTTAAGCTGTCCAGGCGGCTGCCTGCCATCATCGGATTTATCCTGGCGGGCTTCGGGATCATCATGATGTCAATGAGTGATTCACCCCAGGCGTCGATCATTTTTCTTACCATTGCGATATTTGGCGCCGACATGACACTCAGCCCATCCTGGGCATTCTGCATTGACATCGGCAAGGAGAATGCCGGTGCTGTATCCGGCACTATGAATATGGCAGGGAACCTGGGTGCATTTGTCACCATCATTGCCTTCCCATACCTCCTGGGATGGACAGGAAGCCATGAAACATTTTTCTATGTCTGCGCCATCCTTTCAGTAACGGCCATCATTATGTGGTTATTTATGGATCCTGATAAATCCATAGATAAATAATTTGTAAATTCAGTCAGAATAAAATATCGCTAACCTTTCAAAATAATAAGCATATGCGAATAGTAATTGACGCCGACGATGCAGGCCTCCAGTTAAAACATGACCTGGTGGATCACCTGGAAACTCTTGGAGTTGAGGTCATCGATCTCAACTATCTCGGGAAAACCCCGGATGCAAGCTATCCGGAAATAGGATATAACCTGGCTGTCAGGATCAAGGACCAGGAATATGACCGGGGAATCCTGATCTGTGGAACGGGACTTGGCATGGCCATGATCGCCAATAAGGTGGAAACTGTTTACGCCGGCCCATGCCATGATGTTTATTCTGCAGAAAGACTGCGGAAAAGCAATAATGCGCAGGTGATTACCATGGGCGCCAGGGTAGTGGGTGTAGAACTGGCCAAAACCATTGTTGACGCATGGCTTGAGGCAGAATTTCAGGGTGGCAGTTCCAAACCAAAAGTCGAAACCATGCACAACCTGGAGAACCAGTCATTTCATCCCGAAACCGAACTTTAATCAGCTTAGCATGCAGAAATTCATCAATGATCCACAGTCAGTAGTGGACGAAATGCTTGAGGGTTTCATCAAAGCACATGGCGACCTGGTCGCAGAAACAGAAAATGAACGTGTGCTAAAATACAAGGGCGCGCCCGTAGACGGCAAGGTCGGGATCGTAACTGGCGGAGGATCCGGACATAAGCCTGCTTTTATTGGCTATATAGGAAAAAACATGGCGGATGCCGTGGCGGTTGGAGAGATCTTTACCTCACCCCCTGCACAGATGTTTTATGATGCCATCAAAGCTGCAGATTCCGGGAAAGGAGTAGCCATACTTTACGGAAACTATGCAGGGGACAACATGAATGTACAAATGGCAATAGAACTGGCTGAGGAAGAAGGCATCAGGGTGCAGAAAGTAGTGGCCAATGATGATGTGCCCTCTGCCCCGAATACCGAGCGGGAGAAGCGCAGGGGGGTCGCAGGCGAGATACTGATGTGGAAGGCAGGTGGTGGAAAAGCCGCCCTGGGAGGTGACCTGGATGATGTTATCAGGGTCTCCCGGAAAGCCATCGACAATACACGGAGCATAGGGGTGGGACTCAGTGCTTGTACAATACCTGAGGTAGGCCATCCGAATTTTACTGTGGAGGACGGGAATATGGAGGTGGGGATTGGGCACCACGGGGAACCCGGAATTGAGATCGCGGGACTGGAAAGCGCCTCGGAGATAGCCCGGAGAATGTGTGATGTAATCCTGCCTGACCTTCCATTCAACAGCGGGGACAAGGTGGTTTTGATTTTATCCGGATTGGGTTCAACTCCGGTGATGGAGCTTTACATACTATTAAACGACGTGGAGAAGATCCTTACAGAAAAGGGGATCAAGA
>DAOUVF010000269.1 GCA_030667765.1 Bacteroides sp. | reverse complement strand
TTCACCACGCAACTGCCTGAACAGTTCAATCATATCTTTATAGAAATCGGGCTTCGCCCCTCCAGTACCCCGGTGAACCCCCAGCCAGATCAACTGGATGGGATTGCTGACGGCAATTTCTCCCCGCAGGTTAAGATCGGGGTATTCTTTACCGGCATGCTCAATATAATCCAGCAACCGGATGATGGCGTAATCCTGCCAATCCAGCTTATCAAAATGCTCCCTGCCCGTATTTGAAGACCTGAAAAAGCGGAATGCTTCCCCGTGACCGGCATATTCCTTCTCTATCCATTCCATCACCCCTACCAAGGCTTCGGTTTCGTTACGGGAGTTGCGCATGATCTCGTCGAAGGCCGGGTTCTCCTTTAAGAGGACCCGAAGCAATTTATGCGCTTTTACACTGATCGCTATACGGTCAAGGATCTCAATTTCTTTCATGGAGTGAGGTGGGATTGATTTGCATTAACAATTTACAACAGAAATGTGAGCCAACCCATACTGGATTCCAAGAAATTTCACTCACATTAAAATTAATACAGTGTATGCTGTCTGATTAACTGTCCCTCCCGATCATGTTCCCGGATTTCAAATAGCTGCAAACCAATAACATAGGTATCCGTACCATTTATATCCGGCAATATATTCAATCCTCAGACCTTTTGGTTGCTTCGGAGTCGCTATACCTGGTCATCAGCAATGAGAATTTTCTCGATCTTATCTCCCTGCTGTATCTCATTGATTATATCAAGACCTTCAACAACCTTTCCGAAACAGGTATGCTTCCGGTCCAGGTGGCCTGTTTTGTTACGGGAATGGCAGATGAAGAACTGTGAGCCCCCCGTATCCCTTCCAGCATGAGCCATTGATAGGACACCCCTGTCATGGTACTGGTTGCCTCCTTCCAGTTCACATTTGATGTTATACCCCGGTCCGCCCCCACCGGTACCATCCGGGCAGCCACCCTGGATAACGAAGTCAGGGATCACCCTGTGAAAGGTGAGGCCATCATAAAAACCTGATTTGGAGAGCTTAATGAAATTGTCCACGGTATTGGGAGCATCATCTTCATAGAAGTCGACTTTCATTATACCTTTTTCTGTGTGTATTTCTGCAGTTTTCATTTCTCTTTCATTTATGATTTTTATCAGGGACAAATTTAGGATTTTGAATTAGAATTTTAATCCCGGAAAAGAAGTTGTTATCGCATTCATGACTTCTGCAATTATGTTGACAGGCATAAATTGTTCAGACTGACCTGGTAAAAGGACTTGTTGCCACTGCCAATAGCTTAATTTTGGATTTTTTGAACTGGGCTCGGGAGTGAAGATAAATGGATATCTTTGTATGGATTAACCCGAATATAAATCATCATGGATCTTAAAAAAGTTAAATTCCCCAAAGGGATCGATACAGGCTTCATTGATAATGTTCGGGCAAGAGTTCGCGAATATTTCGATGAACATCATATCTCCCGGTATGGAAATGCCGGCATGGTATGGAAAACAGTATTCATGTTATCGTTATATTTTGTTCCTTACGGGATTATGGTATCCGGACTTATCCAGGATCTCTGGATGCTACTCGCAGGTTGGATCCTGATGGGATTTGGCATGGCAGGCATAGGGCTTTCCATAATGCATGATGCCAATCACCGGTCATACTCCAGCAACCAGGCATCAAATAAGTTTATTGGATCTGTTCTCAACCTGGTTGGAGGATTCGCTCCAAACTGGCAGATACAGCACAATACCCTGCATCATGGATTTACGAATATTGATGGTTATGATGAAGATATCGATCCGGGTAATGTACTGCGTCTTTCCCCTTCAAAACCCAGGTACCGGATACACAGGTACCAGCATATTTATGCCTGGTTTTTATATGGACTGATGACCTTTACATGGGTGATGGACAAGGATTTCAGCCAGCTTAACCGGTACCGGAAAGAGGGTTTGCTCAAGCTACTTAATAAATCTTACCCGAGACTTCTTTCAGAACTGATCATATCAAAAATTCTATACTTTGCTTATATACTGGCCATTCCAATTTTAGTGCTTCCGGTAACCTGGTGGTGGATTCTGATCATGTTTTTTATCATGCATTTTATCTGCGGATTTACGCTGACCATTATCTTCCAGTCAGCGCATGTGGTTCCAACTTCCGCATATCCCCTGCCCGATAAGGAGGGTGAATTACCCGATAGCTGGGCCATACACCAAATGATGACAACGGCCGATTTTTCACCCAATAGCAGGATATTTTCATGGTATATCGGGGGACTGAATTACCAGATCGAGCACCACCTCTTTCCGAACATATGCCATGTTCACTATCGTAAATTGTCTAGTATCGTAAAGGAAACTGCAAGAGAGTTTGGCGTTCCCTATCATGTTCAACCCAATTTTATCAGGGCAGTCTGGAGCCATGGAAAAATGCTCAAACACCTGGGAAGATTTGATGCATAATTGTCATGATACTGACAATCCCACACATCAAACCCGGTTATCTTTGCTGAAAACAATCAGCAATGGGTTGGTCCGGAAAATCTCTGTTCCCATTTCTCATTATTGGCATGGTTGCAATTCTGATTGGCATCTCGGCAGGTTGTGAGAGAAAGCTAAATCCTGAAGATGATAATGGTCCTGATAAGAACCCATTGCCGGATCCTGAAATTGGCAAGTCATATACGGTGATCCAGGATACATTTCAGGGTGTCCCCCTGGTAATAGTCGGAAGTGAATCCTTAAATTTTTTCGTGTCTTTTGTGAATGACAAGGGGTTGTCGTTCAGCCTGTCCAAGAAACGGATACCTGTTATTCTGACAGACCAGGAGGGCAATGAATGGGATATTTTTGGGGAAGCTTTATCAGGGCCCAGAATGGGAGAGAAACTTTCCCCCACTGAATCTTACACCGGATACTGGTTTGCCCTTTCAACTTTTTACCCGGTGGAAGAGATATTTGGACAGAACAGGCCTCTTGAAGGATTTGACAGTCTGGCGGCCTCAGAAGGCTGGCTTGTAAATATTAATTACGTACGCGACGGCGGTCCGGGTAAAGATGGCATACCCGCTCTTGAAGATCCGGAGGTTACACATTTCAAGCAAAGGGATTATTTTGATAAGGAGTTTTACCTGGACAACAAAGACCTGGTCGTGGGCATCCGTGTGGATACCGTAGTCATTGCATATCCTCATCCCATATTGAACTGGCATGAAATAGTAAACCATAGGGCCAATGATACGTATTTTGCCGTCAGTTTCTGTCCACTCACCGGTACGGCAGTATGCTGGAATCGTGAACTTGAAGGAGGAATAACCACTTTCGGGGTTTCCGGATTGCTGTATAACAACAATGTTTTACCCTATGACAGGGCCACGGAAAGTTTCTGGTCACAGATCAGGAACGACTGCATATATGGTGACCTGATCAGAACAAAATCTGAAGTAATCCCCATCGTTGAAACAACCTGGGAAACATGGAAATCCATGTACCCTGAAACCTGGGTCTTAACCAATAATACAGGATACCAATGGGACTATACCTATTATCCTTACGGTGAATACAAGACCCTGGACGAAATGATCTATTTTCCCATATCCAATAAAGATGAGAGGCTTCCAGCCAAGGAAAGGGCTTATTCAATTATCCTGGGCGGAAAAGCAAAGGTTTACCGGTTCCGGGATTTCTGAAATTCAGCTTACAAAACCACGCTAAAAATAATATCCCTGGATATCCAGATTTGTTAAACCTTCCTGTTGTGCCCATTCCACCACCTCTGTGTATTCTTTCCTGCTGATTTTCCGGGCAATCTTCGGATATTCATTGGCTTTGTACTGCGGCCGGTACTGTGACATAATATTCACGTAGGTATCTTTGGGAAGATTACCTGCTATCCAGGAGATCACTTCCTTTGATCCGCTGACATTGTTTGGCATTACCAGATGACGGATCATGAGACCCCTTTGCATAAGACCATTCCTGGCTGGCTTTGCCACACCCACCTGCCGGTGCATTTCAAGCAATGCTTCTTTGGTGAGTTCCGGATAAGTAAAAGCATCCGAGGAATATCTGGCTGCCATCTTCCCATCAGCATATTTGAAGTCGGGCAGGTAAATATCCACAATCCCTTCAAACATCTTCAGTATCTCCACGCGTTCCCAGCCACAGGTATTGTATACAATCGGAATATGCAAACCCTTGCGTGCAGCAATATCGACAGCAAGGACAATATGGGGGGAATAATGGGTAGGCGTGACAAAGTTTATATTTGGGCATCCACGATCCTGTAGAACCAGCATCATATCCGCCATTTCCTCCAGTGTCCGGTTATTTCCCCTTCCCCCCTGGCTGATCTCCCAGTTGCAGCAGAATACACATCTCAGACTGCAATTGGTCAGAAAAATCGTCCCTGAACCACCCTTTCCAACGAGGGGTTTCTCCTCTCCAAAATGCTGGTGAAAAGACGAGACCATCAGCTGTGAATCGGCCTGGCAAAATCCCTTCTCTCCTTCGAGCTTGTTGACACCGCACTTGCGGGGACAAAGCCGGCAGCTTTCCATGATCTGCCATAATTCTTCCCCTCTATGTTTTAATTCCCCTGTCCTGTGCAGTTTCAGATAGGAGGGTTCAAAATCCGGGAAGAGGCGAAAAGCACCCAGGCTCAATCCAGATATGACTGCATAGAGACAGGATCTGAGAAAGCTTCTTCTTGGTTGCCCTTTCATACATATGTAAGTTACATAATTTTTGAGAATTCA
>DAOUVF010000235.1 GCA_030667765.1 Bacteroides sp. | reverse complement strand
TTTTTTGAATGAAGGATATACTCAGAAGAATACCCGGCATTGCGTAAATTCGATATCCATGTTGTTCATCCCCGAGGGAGATCCGCTGCCTCTGAAGATTGAGAGCTATGACAGGACTGAAACAGCCTATTTTGCCTCAGGCTGTTTCTGGGGAACGGAATACCATCTCCAACAGATCCCTGGGGTTCTCTCTACAAGCGTTGGCTATACCGGAGGAACTGTTAAGAATCCGGATTACAAAGAAGTTTGTACCGGGCGTACAGGCCATGCTGAGGCGGTTAAAGTAGTATTTGATCCTTCTAAAGTTACCTACCGTACGATCGCGAAAATGTATTTCGAGACACATGATCCAACCCAGGTAGATCGCCAGGGACCGGATATCGGGACGCAGTACCGGTCAGAGATCTTCTATATGAATAAAAACCAGCGTAAAGTTGCTGAGGAGCTTGTCGGGATATTGGAAAGCAAGGGACTGGATGTGGCAACCGGGATCACTCCGGCATCAGAGTTTTATGAAGCTGAAAACTATCACCAGGATTACTACAAGCACAATGGCAGCACCCCTTACTGCCATATTTATACACGCCGGTTTTTTTAAACTTCCGGGCATAAAAAATATTTTTTGTGACTCACCATAGTTAAAAATGCAGGATATACCATTTTTGAAGTTAACTTTGCCTTCTGTTGTAAATGGACTTCACTTAGTAAATTAATTATGGGAAAAATTTATCCGGATTCAGGTATTGAATTAAACCCGCTTATCTCCAGAAATTATGATAGGGTGATGAATTTTATTTCCATGGGTTTTTACCGTGGTTTTATAAAAATGGCTATCGCCGATGCAGGTATCCAGGAAGATGACAGCATACTCGACCTTGGCTGCGGCACGGGCCGTAATGCCCTGTTAATGAGCGAATACTTAAAAGAAGATGGCAGGATTACCGGCCTGGACATTTCAGCGGAGATGGAACGGCAATTTTTGCAAAAATTTGCTGGCGACCCCCGGGTTAAGTTCCTGAATAAACGCATCGATCAGCCAATCGACTTGCCCGATAGTTTTGATAAGGTTCTTATCAGCTTCGTCATTCACGGTTTTCCCAACGAAGTCAGAAATACGGTAATTAATAACGCATATACACATCTGAAGCCGGGTGGTGCTTTTATTATTCTCGATTTTGCCGAATTTGACCTGGAGGCCATGCCCTTTCTGCATCGTACGGTTTTTAAAGCGGTTGAATGCAAATATGCTTTTGATTTCATTGGGCGAGACTGGAAAGACATACTGAAAAAAGCCGGTTTTACAGGGTTTGAAGAACATTTTTACATAAAGAAATATGCACGTTTGTTATTAGCCCGGAAACATGAATTAATAAAAACTTAATTTATCAAGATGGCGGCGCAAGACAATATGATCCAGTCAATACACCAAACCTAACCGTACCCTCTACTCCGCACAGCAGAATAATTCCTTAATATCCTTCTTGAAGGTAATAGCTGCGGGTTTTACCCCTTCCGACAGAGTTAGGTAGGAATGCAGGGCATTGGCAATGGACTAATTTACCTAACTTTGAGCATATAGTAAAAAAATTGATTAATATCAAAAGTGCAGGTAATCTGATTTCAAACATTTTAAACAGAAAAATCATGTCAGTCCCCAGGTCCGCAAGTGCATTACGCATAGCTATTATTATTCTATTCTCCCTGATGTTTACCACAGGTGTGGATGCCCAGGGATCCATCACAAGCCCGGAAGATTTTTTCGGGTTCCGGATGGGCACAGACAGGAAGCTGGCACGCTGGGACAAGATCGTAGATTATTTTTACCTGCTGGAAGCGGAATCTGACCGGCTGAAAGTTTTCGATATGGGACCCTCCTCGGAAGGTCATCCTTTTTTAATCCTGCTGATCACTTCCCCTGAAAATTTGTCCAGGCTGGACCAGTTGCAGGAGTTTAATAAAAAGATCAGTGATCCCAGGGGACTTCCCGCCGAGGAAATTGAGAGGTGCATCAGTGAGGGAAAGGCTGTTGTGTTCCAGTCCATGAGCCTTCATGCCTCAGAAGTAGGTGGTACACAGATGGCACCTGAGCTCAGCTATGACCTGCTCAGCCGGGATGATGCAGATGCCGGGAGGATACTGGAGAACGTCCTCTTTTTTATGATCCCCAGCTTTAACCCGGATGGACAGGTCATGATCACGGACTGGTACAGGGAAACGGTCGGGACACCCTATGAGGGTTTGTGGATGCCATGGTTATATCATAAGTACTGCGGACATGACAATAACCGTGATGGGGATTACCATAACCTTCCGGAATCGAAATATGCAGCCAGGGCTATGTTTGTTGACTGGATACCCCAGGCCTATATTGATCATCATCATATGGGAA
Organism: Bacteroides sp.; assembly: GCA_030667765.1. Classification (GTDB taxonomy): domain Bacteria; phylum Bacteroidota; class Bacteroidia; order Bacteroidales; family SM23-62; genus SM23-62. The sequence goes on along the minus strand of DAOUVF010000235.1, from coordinate 2,852 downwards.
GCTACGGGGCCCGATTCTATGTCCCGCCGTACTGTGATCCCATACGTCCTTTTGCGGATCCCCTGGTATGGAGGGAGATCAGCTGGTACGGGTCCCACATCGCCTATAAACTGGAAGAAGAAGGTTTTCAGGGAGTCCTGAATGCAGCCCAGTTTGCCGGATGGGGACATTTCGGCTGGCATTGGATCACCCCTTTTCATAATATTGCGGGCATGCTGACCGAATCGGCCAGTACCAACCTGGCCAGTCCTGTATATGTGCACCCCGAGCAGCTCAAAGCAGGCAGCCGGATGTTCCCGGAATATGAAGCCCAATCCACTTTTCCCAATCCCTGGCCGGGGGGATGGTGGCGCCTGAGAAACATCGTTGAACAGAAGAAATCCGCTGCCTGGTCCCTCATCGATATGGCGGCAAGGAACCGGGAAACCATACTCAGGACCGCTTACCTGAAAGCCAGGAACCAGACCCAACGGGGACTGGAAGGTGATGTCAAAGCGATTGTCATCCCGGCAGAACAGCATGATTACCTGACATCGGTCAAGATGATCAATACATTGCTCCGTTCAGGCATCGAGATACAGAAGGCCGAAAGTGATTTTCATGTGGAAGGGATGCATTATCCGGAAGGGTCCTGGGTCATTTCACTTGCCCAGCCTAAAATGGGATTAATACGCAACCTGCTGACGGAAACCCACTATATGGATAATGCCTGGACCCGCCATAAAGATGGGACCCCCATTCGTCCCTACGACCTTGCCACGCATACAATGTTCGAATTCATGGGGGTAAGGGCAGATGCTGTTAAAGTTGGGGTGGAAGGGGAACTCAGTATCCTGGAAGGCCCGGAGAAGATGGATGGAAAGATTGCTGCTGGCGCTTCTTCTACCGCTCCTGCGGGATATATTCTCGATGGCCGGCAGAATGCTGCATTCCGGGCGGTTAATATGCTGGTTGACAGGGGACTGGAGCTGAAAAGAGTGGACCTTCCAGTTTCAGGGAACAGGGCGGGGGATTTCATCCTGGAAGAAGTTCCCGGGGAGGTGTTGGCAGAGATCGCTGCGGAAACCGGGGTGGATCTTAGGGCACTGGATAGGGTCCCTGATGAAGGTATACACAAGGTCAGCCGCGGTCGCCTGGGTTTGTTCCAGCGTTATTACGGGGGCAATATGGATGAAGGGTGGACCCGTCTATGCCTGGAAAATTTCTCCTTTCCCTATGCTACCCTGATGAGTGAAGAGATCAAAGCGGGAGACCTGAACAAAAAGTATGATGTCATTATTATCCCCCAGGATTCCCGCCCGGCCATTACAGGGATATTCCCGAAAGACAGCAGGACCAATCCCGAAGAATACCCGGAAAAATACAGGAGCGGAATTGGTAAAGAAGGGATCAAAAACCTGAAAGAATTCGTCAAAAATGGCGGTACACTGGTTGCCCTTGGCAATTCCTACGATTTTGCCGTTAATGAATTTGACCTGGAGGTCCGGGATGTTGCACGGGGATTAAACAGCAGGGAATTTTTCTGCCCGGGTTCAACCATACGGGTGGATATTGATAATACCCATCCCCTGGCTTATGGGATGCCTGAGGATGGACTGGTACTGTTCCGGTCGAGCCCGGCCTTCGAGATCATTCCCGGCCGCCATAACGAGGCCTATGAAACTGTTGTCAGGTACAAGCCTGAGAATTTACTAAAAAGCGGCTGGCTGGACGGGGAAGAAAAGATCGCCAAAAGATCCGCCATGATCACCACGGATTACGGCCAGGGAAGGATTGTGCTCATTGGTTTTCGGACCCAGCACCGCAACCAGACGGACGGGACTTTTAAATTACTCTTCAACAGCATCATTGAGTAGGAAATCTTATGAAAGCTGTTTTGCCTTATAAGTGGATCATTATTTCATGTTTTCTTTTTGTTCCAGCTGATCTGTACACGCAGAAGGACTCCTCATTTTTCAGCCAGGCTTTTGATACTGAACGATGGTACCGCATTTATTTACCCTCAGATTATAATGCCGGATCCTCGAAGCGATATCCCGTGATCTATTATTTTCATGGCTGGGGGGGCAGGTATAAATGGGATAGTTACGAGCTGGAGGATGATCCCGGGTATCCGGGGAACGGACGCAGGGAACCCCCTTTTGTAATGGAATGGAAAAATTATTCGCAGTCCCACGACATAATTATCGTAACATGGGATGGATACGAGCCAAATCTGCACCAGGGAAAGAACCACCGGGAGGGCATCGACTACGGTGGCTGCAATCCTTACGATTTTCCGCGTGCACACGAGGATCCTGTGGTGCACTGGGGATGGGATTTCAGGATGTATTTCAGGGATCTGGTTGCACATATTGACAGCAGCTACCGTACCATTGCCGACCGGGACCACCGGGGAGTGACAGGATTGAGTATGGGGGGACTTACAGCCATGTATGTATCGGGACAGAATAAGGACCTTGTAGGGTCGGTAAGCGCATTTTGTCCCGCCGATAATATCCCCAGGTACGGTCCCAAAGGCCATCTTTCTGTCTTCCCTGTCCATGAAATGTACCGTTCCCTGAAGGGCCTGCCCATGCGTCTTACGGCTACCGACGGGGACTGGCTTTTAGCAAGTGACCTGCAAATGAAACGCATTTTTGAAGGATCGGGATTTGATCCCTTCGAATTCCACATGGCCGGTTTCCCCGACCATTGGTCCGCCGACACAGACCTGCAACTCGATTTCCACATGGATCAATTCGGGAAGAGGAATGAAAGGCCGGTGGACTGGAACCATATTTGTCCGTCGTTCAAAACATTCGGCCAGTGGGGATATGAATTCAGGGTTGAGCGATCCTTTCCTGCATTAA
>DAOUVF010000366.1 GCA_030667765.1 Bacteroides sp. | reverse complement strand
GGGTGGACCCGGAAGAAGGAAGCAATAATCAACATATCATTGTTTCTGAAGATGAAAAAGCAGCTGTTTGGGTGGGAGCCATTGACGATCTGTGGACGTTGGGAAAACCCAATGGAAAAGGCGGTCCCTGGAAAAACACGAATGTTGAATCAGGCCAGGCATCAGATCCTTACCTGATCGGGTTCTACGACAAAAAAGACTTGTCACTCAATCATGACCTGGAGGAAGATGTAACCTTTACCGTGGAACTGGAGCCGGTTGGACATGTAGACTGGATGAAATATTTGGAGATAAGCGTACCGGCTGGAGAGACCTATATGTATAAATTCCCCGAAAATTTCCATGCCAGGTGGATACGGTTCAGGGCGGATAAAGGCTGCAGGGCAACGGCCTGGTTGGTTTATGAATAGCAGATTATGAAAAACCTGATTCTGTATATTATTATCATCCTATTGGTAGTATCCTGCAAGCCAATCCATGATAAAGCCAACAGATGGTATGTGGAATCACCCGATGGAAACTTGCAGGTGGAGATTACCCTGGACAGTTTTAAAGCACCTTTATATTCGGTTTTTCTCAATGGTGAATTGGTAGTACGGCCATCCAGGCTGGGCATAGCGCTTTCAGATGACACATACTCCTTTAAAAAGGACCTGGATTTTGCCGGAACATCTGAGAAGACGGTACATGATGAATATATGGCTGTTTCGGGCAAGAGAAAGCAATGCATCTATGAGGCTCATGAAAGAACCATTACTTTTCAAAATGCCTCGGGAGACCTTATGGAATTAATCTTCCAGGTGAGTAACCATGGCGTGGCTTTCCGTTACAAATTGCACAATCAATCGGTGGAGACAGTTGATTCGGAAACCAGTGAATTTAGCCTGCCAGGGGAATCACTGGCATGGATACAGCGTTACAGGCGCATGGGGAATGATTATGAGATGGCCTACACAAAACGGCTTCTTGATACCATGAACCTTTCGGCATATTACCTGCCAGGATTATTCGAGACCCCTCAAAAGATATGGGTATTCATTAGTGATGCATCTGTGAACGGAGATTATGCCGCCTGCCAGTTATCCCACAAAGGATCAGGAAGACTTGCCATCAGGTTCCCTGACCAGACATATGATTGGGAAGAAGGAGGGCATCATCCCTGGTTTAAAATTGTATTTGAGGAGTCTGCGGAGATACAAGCACCTGCCAACCTGCTTACTCCATGGCGTGCAATGATTATCAGTGAGAATCTTGGGGATATTGTCGAATCGAACCTGATTGAGCATTTGAACGAGCCATCCAGAATTAGCGACCAGAGCTGGATAGAACCGGGGGTTGCCGTGTTTCCATGGTGGGGTTATTCCCTGGCAAATGATGATCCAGATATTCTGAAAGATTACATTGACCTGGCGGCCGAAATGAATTGGAGGTATATAGAATTTGATATCGGATTGATGGGCAATAACGGTGGATATGCAGCCAGGTACTGGAGAGACATTGAATACATTCCGGAGGTTATTGATTATGCCACAGCGAAGGATATTAAGGTGTACGGATGGGATGAGCGAAGGAACCTGGATACCCGTGAAAAAAGAGATGGTATTTTTAGCAAGTACCGTGAATGGGGTGTTGCCGGCATTAAAATGGATTTCGTAAACAGCGATAAACAGGAGGCCATGAAATGGTACGAGGAAGCAACATCCCATGCGGCTGAATATAATCTACTGGTCAGTTTCCACGGAGCAATTACGCCAAGGGGATTACGCCGGACCCTACCCAATATTATGACATATGAGGGGGTCAGGGGAGCCGAATACTATAAATGGCCCGATAATGATCCGACACCGGAACACAACTGTTCGCTTCCTTATACAAGAAATGTCAGTGGCCCAATGGATTATACCCCGACCAGTTTTTCAACACCGAGAAGAACCTCAACATATGCGCATGAAATGGCCCTGCCGTTTATTTTTGAATCCGGCTGGATATGCATGGCTGACAAACCTGAGGAATTTCGCAAGAGTCCTGCAAAAAATCTGTTTCAAAATCTTCATGCTGCCTGGGATGATATCCTTTTTATTGACGGTTATCCTGGAGAATATTGCTGTCTGGCAAGAAGAAAAGGAGAGGATTGGTTCATAGCTGCTATAAATTCAGATACGAACCGCCAGATTGAGATCCACTTCAATTTTCTTCCAGGAAAAAATTATCGCGCAAAACTATATACTGATGACGGCAAGGATGGTTTAAGGATCAAGAACCTAAACATCTCGAATAGCAGTATTGAGAAATTTGATCTGGTAAAAAATGGAGGTTTTGTCATTCACCTTGTAACAGGGAGATAGATTTACTTGTTCCGGTTTTACTTCCCTGAGATATTGATTCATGTAAAATAAACAGCACTCATTAGATTGATGAACTTGAATCTCTTGTTAAATACTTGCATCCTGGCAGGGTTTCTCTCACTTCAGATGAATGCCCAGGTACCATTTGAGTGTGTAGTAGTGGATTCCGCCCGTAACGCTCCCGCAAAACCATACGGAAAAGCCATTGGCGATTTAAGCGGTGATGGTCGGCCGGATCTCCTTATTTCAAGTGCAAATGGGGGTGGTATGTACTGGTATCTGTATCCGGACTGGCAGAAGTATGCCATCCGTTCTCAGGGATCCTGGTCTGAAGATTGCCAGCTTTCTGATATAGATAATGATGGAGATATTGATGTGGTAAATGGTAATACACAAGGTTTATACTGGTATGAAAATCCTCTAAATAAAGGTGAAAGCTTAGATGCTCGTAACTGTACTGAACATGCGATCGGTTCTGACGGTACCAATATTCATGATTTGGAAATCGCCGATATGAATGGGGATGGTAAACCTGACATAGCAGTCCGGTATGAAAAAGAAAACCAGAAACCAGTTTGTATTTTCATGCAAATGAACCTGGATAAATGGATGGCTGTTACCAGCACCAATTTTTCTCATAAAAAGGGAGAGGGCCTGGCGCTTGGGGACCTGGACGGGGATGCAGATGTTGACATGGCCCTGGGAAATATATGGCTTGAGAATAATGGTAAGGGGACAGGCTGGGAAGAGCTTGCTTATGCAGAAGACATGCCCGAGCAGATGATACTGAAGATTGCCGATATAAACCATGATGGTAGGCCGGAGATAATCGCTGCCCCACAAAGTACAGAGGCTGGTAAATTGGCCTGGTATGCTGCTGGAAAAGATAATGGACATTTCTGGATAGAACATACCATTAAGAGCAATGTTACCCGTATGCATGGATTGGCAGTTGGGGATTTTAATAATGATGGGCATCTGGATATTCATACATCCATCAGGCATGATCATCCGGGTAAGGAGGCCAATGTCAGCATATGGTTGTCAAATGGCAAAACAGAACCTGGATTCAAGGAGCAGATACATGCTACCTCAGGTTCTCATTTTTCGAAAACCGGTGATGTGGACCAGGATTTCGATTTAGATATATTCGGAGCCAATTGGTCAGGACCGGTTAATCATCGGGCAGACATTCTTCTGTGGGGGAATAAAATGCCAGTGCTGCCAGGAGAGCATTGAAAATCTGAAGTCTATTCTACGACTTTAAAGTTTCCTTTAAGCCTGATATCCTTACAGGAACTACCTATCATCACATCGAAGGTTCCAGCTTCGACCACACGTTCCATAGCCATGTTCAGCAGGGAGAGATCATGTGGGGTAAGC
>DAOUVF010000296.1 GCA_030667765.1 Bacteroides sp. | reverse complement strand
CTGCTGAAGAAAAGTCGGCAGGTCAACCTTTCCAATGAAACATATCCCCTGGGAATCCTTTTTGTCGGCCGTGGGCAGGTTCTGTTCGCTCGCTATTTCCCTGACCCTTTCCTTTGGAAGGTCGCCAATGGGGAAAAGGATCTTCGAAAGCTGTTCCTGGTTAAGCTGGCATAAAAAATAGGATTGTTCCTTATTGGGGTCGAGTCCCGCAAGCAATCGGTAAAATGTCTTCCCATCCTTTTCAAGTGTTTCCTTCCTGCAATAATGTCCTGTTGCCACATAGTCCGCCTTGTACTCTTCGGCCACTTTGAAAAACTCATCAAATTTGATCTCGCGGTTACACAGAACATCAGGATTCGGGGTCCGTCCCATCTCATATTCATGGAACATATAATCTACCACCCTCTTCTTATAGACCTTACTGAGGTCGGCACTATGGAAAGGAATATCAAGTTTTTTAGCCACGAGCTGTGCAAAGACCAGATCATCCCTCCATGGACAATCGCCTTCCAGCGTTCCGGTCTTATCATGCCAGTTGATCATGAATATAGCGATCACATCATATCCCTGCTGTTTGAGCAGGTATGCCGCAACACTGGAATCCACTCCACCCGATAAACCAACCACGACTCTTTTCATAAGCATTCAATTGGCTTCAAAATTAGCAAAATCAGTGGAATCAACAGATAGGGGAGGGATGGGCTATGAATGCAGGTTTTTAATAACATCTTCGTTACTAAGAATATTCGCAACGATTGCATATATACTCTCAGAAGCAAATCCTTTCAGTTTGGTCATCAGGATTTTTTTCAGGTCTTTGATCTGTCTCTCTTCTTCAAGGGCTTTTTTAATTTCACGGAACTGTGAGCCGGTCAGCTCATCCTGAAGTGCATTCAGTATGACCTCGAAAGAGATGGTATTGCCGGTTTCTTCCGGAGCACCAAAAGCCTCAAGCTCAACAATGGCTTCTTCAAGTATTTCCTTGCCAAGTTTTTTACATGCCTCCATGGAATTGGTATAGCCCGTTTCATCCCTTAAAACCCAGCTTCCCTGGTCGTATTTGATATTTCGAATGGCTTCGACCTTCTTTGTTTCCTGGCCGAATATCCTTTCCGTCAATAGAACGGTGAAATTTTTCCAGGCATTCAGATCAAAATCTTTGGCCTCCAGCTTTTCAATCTGGTCCTTTAATACTTTTATGGCATTTTTCGGTTCCATGACCTTCTAAAAATACGAATAATAAGAGGATTGTGCAAAAGCAGGAAATGCAGGTTGGAAAAAGTGCTTCATGATCAGTAGCGGGTTGAATTCTCCCGATCCTAATCATTGTGATAGCGTTCCAGCCTGTTTTGCAGCTCTTCCTGGTATACAAGGTTGATGTCTGTTTTTGGGTCGGAACAATAATATACAGGGTCCCAGAAGATATAACTGTCATTGTAACTGATGACCGGAGGCATATCGTATTTTGTACCATAATTATTTGCCATGATCACACACCTTGACTGCTGTTCAGGTGTCAGTTTTTGAAATGTTTCTCCGACCATCCGTGAAAGTTCCTCCCAACCTATCATATCTGCATAATCCTGGGGAAGGTCATATAATTCCCCATCTTGCCACGGAGATATCGCTCTATGAACAAACCCCCGAAAACAAACAGGATTGAATAGAGTCCGAGTGTATAGTAATGTTTACCCCTCAGGATGATCAGTAATAAAATCACCGTTATGTAGATCCATGCAAAAGCCCTGTAAGACTTACCATCTTTCAGGAAAGCGATATATATAAGGCCGAGCATCCATATAAAAAAGACGGGGAGGAACATCATGATCTGTTCCAGGAGAAAAATGTCCACCCGGACATGCACCAGCTGAGTCTCTGCCAGTTCTTGCATATGGTTTATCACAGGCCAGATATGGCTGGGGTTTCCGTAACCAGCCTCGCAGCGGAGTCAGCAGTACAGCCATGATTATACCGAAAAGATAGAACACAACTGAATACTTATTCAGGAATGCTAGTCCCGCAACAAGCCCTATAAGGTACCAGTAAAAGGGTTTCCGGGTACGTATCAGTCTGAATATCAGAAAAGCCAGTAACAGCCAGTAAAACTGGTTAAAGGATACCGGCTGGAACAGGGTATTGCTGCGCAGGAATGCCGGGGCAGCAAGGAAGGCAAGGCAGGCAAAGAACTGGGCCCATTTTCCGCCTCCCGCCTCTCTCACCATGATCCCGATAAGTATGATGGAAAGCACCCCGGCTATGGCAGGAAAGAACCTGATGGCAAAGGTAGTGTCGCCCAGCAGTAACCTCGAAATATTGGCAAACACGGCAATCGATGGCGGTACCGAATGATAACCCCATGCCAGGTGGTTCCCCAGGTCAATGTACATGAATGCATCCCGTTGCAATTCATAGCTGGTATTGGTAAGGAGATGAAGCAGCAATTTAAGGATGCTGAACGACAGGACCAACCACCAGGTCCTGATCCAGGCTGATGAGGTAATTCTTAACATGTTTTGCAGGCTATTCTACCTGCAATTTAATAAAATCAGGAAAGTGTCAGCGCTTTTGCATGAGCTGATCGCATTTGATCAGCATGCGGCTGGCCCAGGTAACATTCCTGCCCGGGGGTATGTTTGGCATTTCGGAAACTGCTTCTTCATAGTCAACGAAAACCTCTCTGGCCTGGGCCACTTCCCCAAGCCGGATCAGGAGAAGTCCCTTTTCAGCAAGGGCTTCTACGAAATCAAAATCATGCATGGCCAAGGCGGTATTGATGAGGCGCAATGCTTCGGCATTGCTCTGGTAGGTGTTTGAGAGGGTCCTTGTCAGCTTGGCCCTGAGCAGGTAATCTTCCTCACTGGCAATCCCCAGTTCGAATACCCTGTCCATATACCTCATGGCCTGGTCATAGTTATGATGATGATACTCCTGCCATGCGGTCAGTGATATGGCAGATGAAATATTGATCATGTATTCCTTGTCCGGCAGGTATTCGAAATTTTCTCTTTGTTGTAGGTCCTCCATGAATGTTTCACTCAGATTTCTTGAGTGCTCTTTTTGTTCATTGGTAAATGAAGCTCCTGCAGACATGACAAGGGCATCAGAAATGGCGGCTGCAGACAGTCCCGTCAATACCAGGTCTCCCACATGAAAATTAGTACCATACCTTATATTGCTAAATTCCATGGCAACTGCCGAAGCAATGGTGGCAAAGGCTGACCAGAATTCGGCGTTACTCTCGCTGCGGATCTCCATGGTCAGGTTCATCAGGTTATGGTCGAGCACCACATGCGAAGTCTGTTCCGATAATATGGTCAACAACTCCTGCTCGGCCCGGGTCTTCGCCAGCATCCCGGTAGTGATCACAATGCAGCCATTGTCGAAGGTGAAAACTTCAGGTTTGATGGCTGTGATCATAAGTATATTGAGCCGCGAAGGAACCTCTTTTATCAGGGCCTGTGGATGGACAATGAGAATCAACTGCCGCAGGTAATCCTCCAGGTATTCATCCCTGAAAACCAAACCGTTGATTTCCATCTGGGAGGCATACTCGTAAAAATCGTCCCTTAAGGTGGATCTGAGATCCATCTGCCAGCCACTGGAATTGATGTGGGAGGACTGGTTCTCCAGCCAGACCACCTGCCAGAAATCTAAATTATTATCCAGCAGTTCTAATTTGGCAGAAGAAACATATTTTTCATTAAACCCATTGCCAATGAGGTAAGATGACTTACCAGACGAGTTCTGTTTGAATCCAAAAATATCTATCGTGTCACCGGCACTATGCCCGTTGATATTTTTTAATGCGATGCCTCTGTAATCGGACTGGCCAGAGGTGATTTGAAGGCTGATAAAAATGATAGTAAAAGTAAGTATAAGTAGTTTCATAAGTGGTTTTCATTAAGGTTGGTTTCAAGCAATAATGCTATACAAAAATACCTCAAAATTCAAGCCAGAATCAATATAACCGGCTGATCTGTTGATAATAAACCTTATTTTTGATTAAGGTCGGACCTTTAATGATGTACGGGAAAGAAACGAGGACAAACTCAGGTCTCCGGATTGTATGCCAGGCTGGTGATTTCCACATCAATGTAAGTAAAATCCCCATCATCAAGGGTCCAGACAGCTGAACCTTTTACGGGGATGCGACATCCGCCCCTTTCCCCATATCCTGTGACGGGTGTATGCCATGGTAAGAGAACAGCGTCCTTCCCTGTGTCCATGTATCGCTGGCCTTGGAAATCAATCATATCCCCTTCGTCATTATAAATGAATTTACCGGAGACAGCTTTATTTCCACAATTAAGAGTGGCTTTTGCAGCATTTTCACTGATGGCTTCCCATTGTATATATGGGCCAAGCAGGGCAGAAGGAAACCAGATCATCTCACTCAGGTAACGCATCATGGACCCCTGGTCGATTTTTTCACCTTTTTCATCCACAACCTTGAAACAGCCTGCTTTG
>DAOUVF010000297.1 GCA_030667765.1 Bacteroides sp. | reverse complement strand
GCTGCACTTGCCAGGGGAGACATGCCGTATTCTTCAGGGCAGGTTATTATGGTTGATGGGGGGTTGACAGTAGGCAGGTTATAACATTTAATTCACCCCTTACCACCATCCTTCCGGCAGGTTCTCAATATCTTCAAATGCACCGGGAACTCCTGTGGCCGGTCCGTAAAAAACACTTCCACCATAAGTGGTCAGGAAAAGCATCCCGGGATGATTGACATCGGGCACAGCTTTTTGTCCCCATTTAAACCGGTACCCTTCCAGCCTTTTCCATGATTTTCCGGCGTTGTCACTCCGGTAGGCTGCATTATGGAAGGTATTGATATAGATGGTTTCCGGTCTGCCCGGCTCCATGCCGGCAGCATTGACCCGTATCCTCTCGTCGAATACCTGTTCCCAGCTCATTCCCCCGTTCTCGGTTTTAATGACACCGCCATCAACGTCCCGGTCCCCCTCCCTGCGCGGCCAGCAACTAACATACATAATTTCCGGATTTTCATGATCAATGAGCAGGTCATGTGGACCGTTAACTCCTTCCGGAAGATCCAGCTGTTGCCATGATCCGGCATCGTCATCGCTGAAATAGATGCACCCGTCAACGGTTTCCCCGTTTCTTTCACCACGTGCACAGAGTAAAAACAAACGGCCTTTGGAATTCTGATCTACCTCCCATGCAAACAGATTGTCAGCAAGTCCCACATTAGCTGCATCCCAACTTTTGCCTCCATCAACAGATTTGTAGACTCCCTTATCAAATACACTGACATAAAGTGTCCTGGAATCAGGGGGCGAGTCTGGATCAAGCAGGATATTCGTGCATATGGCATTTTCCGGCATGCCCCCGTTGCTTTTGATCCAGTGGCGGCCATCGTCTTCGGAGACGGCTACTCCCCCTTTGAAACGGTCGAATCCCCGTCTGCCAAACATTTTTGTACGGGGCAGGTCATGTGCATTGGCCCAGACCGACCAGACCCTGCCTTTTACTTCGGGATCAAAAGTAAGGTCATAGCAGGTATTCTGCCAGGACCTGGGCACATCTGTAATTGAATGGAACCAGCTTTCGCCTCCGTTAAAAGTATGGAACAGGCCCATATCAGTATAACAAATAAAAAAATGCTCCTCATCAAAGGGGTCAAAATGAACACCATAACAGGTCGTAACATCAAGTCCGCCGCTGGCATACGACCCATCCTCAAGATTATGGCTGTATATCTGTTCCCAAGTCTTCCCACCATCGGTGGTTTTATATCCCCGGCCATTGTCCCCTGCATAGCATATATCCGGATTCCCGGGAGCGACTCCCAGGTTGATGGGACTTCCTCCCCAGCCGGGATCGAAACTTTCCTCCATCCAGGAGCCTTCAAAATTTTCAGTGATATAGCCGCCGGGCGTTGAGGACAGGAGTACCGGATGCCATTCACCTCCCCCATTTACGGTCCGGTAAACACTATATATGATCTCGGTGTTTTCATCTTTATTTTTAACCGGACTCATGGTAGATATATAGGCAACAGCCGGCTGTTTTTCACATACGGCTAGGCCCTGCCTGAAGCGGGGGACCATCCCCTCAGGTACCTCTTTGAATAAGCCATTATTGGAAAGGGTCCAGCTTCTTCCCAGGTCACGGCTCACATACATACCGCCCTGGACTTTTCCTTCTTTGTTTTCAAATGTTGATTGTATATAGAGGAGTCCGCTATTCTTCTCATAACCCCCTTCAGCAGCTATTATTGTTTCGACCGGCACAGGCAGGATTTTTATGACTCCAGTACGCTCATTCACACTGATACAGGCACTTTCCGTAAAGACGAGGACTTCTCCCGGGCTCCCGTAGATCTGGCAGGGGAAAATAGCCTTTATACTTTTACCCGGCAGTCTGGTAAGTAATTCCCAGTCTTCGCCATAATTGGTTGACCGGACCAGCATGGCGGAATCAGCAACATCCTGACCACTGCTTCCCATATAAGCTCTCAAAGGTGCCATTCCCAGGAATATGCGCCGGTTATCCACGGGATCCACCTTAACCTTGGCAATAGTGCCATCCAGGGCTCCATCAATGATCTCTGAAGGCAGAAAATCAATGCCCTGTAATCGCTCAGACCTTTTTACCTTTTCAAGGTCAGGATACACAATATGCCAACTCTCTCCCCGGTTTTCTGATCTGTACAGAATGCTTAATCCGGATCCCCTGTCCTCGCTGTAGCGGTAACCCCGTACAGCGGCATAAACCGTATGCTGATCCACCGGGTCAAACTCAAAATCCTCAGGCACGGTCCATAAGTTCTTAATCTTCCAGCGCTCACCTCCATCCAGCGTCAGGTAGGCTGCTGTCATATCGCAATGGGTCATGACAAAATTTTCGTCAAAGGGGCTGATGGTAGGTTTCATTACACCCCCGCCTCCCCCCGGTCCTATTACCCTCCAGGTATTTTCCACGGGAAAATCATTGTCTCTATCCCTTTTGGATGATCTGTCCTGGCAGCCTACGGTCAGTATTACAAAGAAGATTATCAGGGGCCATCTATTTGCTAGCATATTCATATCTATTATTGCATGATCATTTAACAAAAAGTAAAAATAATATTTATATTTGTTAATGAAACTAAATGAAAGATTTTATGCTGATTTAGCTTACGATAACTTTTTAATTATGGCCTTGATTACCAATAAAAATTACAAACCAATTTACCCGGGCTTGTTTTCTCTGATATTATTTATGCTAACCGGGGTAATTGGCTTATCTCAGGACCACACCATTCCAGGCGAGGTAATTACGCCATATCCTACCATTATTAATCTTGCAGTAGAATGGTATATCCAGGGTGATGATAATCAAAACGGGACCGTGACTGTACAGTTCCGGGAGAAAGGAGAAATGACATGGAAAGAGGGTATGCCGCTTCGAAGGGTCCCTGCCGGAGATTCAGGAAACCGCACCCGGCCAACATACACCTGGAAAAACAAGCATTCAGGAAGCATCTTTGATTTGAAACCGGGCACCGGGTATGAGATAAATCTGAAGCTTGAGGATCCGGACGGAGGATCGGAGCTGAGAATGGTCGAGGCCCAAACCAGGCCGGTCCCCCAATATAATGAGCATGCCGAGATCATAGAATTGGAGCCCGGGACCCACGATACCCTTTTTACACGTAATGGCACTCCTGGTAAACCGGTCGTTTACCGCTGCAGCAGTGGTAAGGCAATATTTACCCATATTAATCTAAAAGACCGGGAATGGGTTTTTATTGAGGGACTGACAGTCATCAATTTCGATCATGAAGGCATTGGCATTAAGTTTAACGGAGCCAGGAATTGTGTCATCAGAAACTGTACGGTAGATGCGGTTTACGGCATTGTATCGTATAAACCGGGTGCAGAAAACTGCTATATCGCCGACAATGTCGTAACCGGCGTCAGTGCATGGACAAATGTAGCCATGGGTGCCCACGGCGCCAATATTGGGGAAGGCATTCAGCTTACCGGTCCGGGGAATGTGATCTGTTATAATCGTGTAACAGGATTCCGTGACTGCATTTCAACCATGGAAGACAAGCGTGCCAATAACCAGACATGTATTGACATTTATAACAATGATATCTACAGAGGTCCGGATGACGGCATTGAGGCGGATTTCTGCTTATCAAATTGCAGGATATTCCGTAACCGTATCACCAACTGTTATGTTGGACTCAGCTCGCAACCCGGATTGGGAGGCCCCACCTACTTTATCAGGAATGTCATGTATAATGTTGTACATGCAGCCTTCAAGCTGAGGCGTTTCAGCCGGGGTGATGTCATCATTCATAACACCGTCATTAAGGTGGGGACAGGTCTGGGAGGAAATAGTGAAATGGATCATGCCTATTTCCGGAACAACCTGGCCATTGGCGGACCTACAGGCGGTGTAAACTGGGGTGATTATGGAGCAGGGAATCCATATGCTGCAGATATTATTGGTCCCGGTAAACACAGTGATTTCGATTACGATGCTGTAGGTGTGTATGAGGTGCCCTACATAGCCAGAATATGGGGGGTACTTTTCTCAGAGGTGGAAAAACATGGTGTTGAAAAAATTACGCTTGAAGAAACCTTTGCGAACACTGTATTTCCAAATCCGCCAATCCCGGAAAGGATGGCGCCGGACCTTAGGCCAAAGCCTGATTCCAGGGTGGTCGATGCAGGGATGCTGATTCCCAATATAAATGATAATTTCCTGGGAGATGCACCGGACTGCGGGGCATATGAAGCTGGACAGCCCCTCCCGCATTACGGTCCCCGTCCAGGGAAACTTGTATTCGAGGATGATTTCAGCGGAGAACCCCTAAACTGGGTGGTTGAAAAACTTGACAGGGATGCAGTGGTTGTAGGGTATTCTGAAAACAGGATGATAGTAAGTACAAAGAAAGGTGTCGACGGGGTGATGGTATGGTGCAAAAATCCCCTGCCCGAAAATT
>DAOUVF010000418.1 GCA_030667765.1 Bacteroides sp. | reverse complement strand
GAAGCAATGACCCCTGATTGCCTCGCATTCAGTACACCGGTTTTAAAAGCGGTAAAACCCGCCTCCCTGGCCTTCCTGATTGCCTCAACAGACCTTGCATGGGCGTATACGCGAACACTATGACGAGTAGGCCCCCCGAGTAATTCATATACAGGTACACCCAGGGCTTTCCCCTTGATGTCCCACAAAGCCTGCTCGACCCCGCTGAGGGCGCTGGTCAGTACAGGTCCGCCGCGATAAAAGGCATGCCTGTAAATGGCCTGCCAGTGATGGATCACACGCCGGGGGTCTTTCCCGAGCAGGTATGGCTCAATTTCCCTGACGGCTGTGGCAACCGTATCTGCCCGACCTTCCACAACCGGCTCTCCAAGTCCAACGATACCCTGATCGGTGTGGATCTTAAGAAACAGCCAGCGTGGTTTCACCTTGAAGGTCTCCAATTTTGTTATACGGAATTTATCCTTCATATTTTCGTCCCGGCCGGGTCCTCCCTCTTGCCCGGGGGAGCTGGCCTGGAGTGAAACTGGAATGGTCAAAGCTCCCGTTGCGCCTAATGCCATGGAAGCAAAGGCCTTTCGCAGGAAAGCACGCCTTGACCGGGCAGTATCATTCGTTTTATTATACATGATATTTGCGATTTGCGTACTTCATGATCCTTGTACAGGCCGGTTCTTTGGGTTGAATTGGGACTGGCAGGTCAAAGTTAAAATTTATTGGGATTATTTGTGATCATCTGTCCGAATCAATGTTTTTTAATTTAATTTCAAATCCTCTTAGATATTCACCTTTCAAAAGAAATCAAATGAAACGAATGAAAAAATTCTGGATTACACTGATCTCTCTGTTATTCATCACAACGTTGACCGTCTTTACGCAGACATGGCTGCCTTCCTTTTTCTCCGACAATATGGTCATGCAACAAAATGCAGAAGTTTCTATCTGGGGAAAAGACGATCCCGGCAGGAACATACAAATCTCCGCCTCCTGGGGGGATGAGGCTGAAGTCACATCCGGCAGGGATGGCCGTTGGAAAGCAAGGATCTCCACCCCGGATGCAGGTGGACCCTACTCTGTGACCATAAAAGGAAGTGGAGTGATCGTTTTGAATGATGTGCTGTGCGGTGAGGTCTGGTTATGCTCCTGCCAATCCAATATGGAAATGCCGGTAAAAGGATACGGCAACCAGCCCATCACCGGGAGCAATGAAGCCATTCTCCATTCGGGGAATCCAGCCTTACGTGTTTTTCAGATCGAAAAAGTTCCCAGTGCGATCCTCTTAGATGATGTAAAGGGGAAATGGCATGCAGCATCACCTGCCACTACCCCCGATTTCTCGGCAACAGCATACTTCTTCGGAGACTTGCTTCAGGAAATGCTGGAGGTGCCTGTGGGACTGATCATCACATCATGGGGTGGTTCCACGGTGGAGGCATGGATGGACAGGGAGTCCCTGGAATCATTCCCTGAAATAAGCATCCCCGATGAGGTTCCTGAAAAAGGCCCAAACCATGCAGGAACCATCCTTTATAATGGAATGCTTCATCCTTTTGTCGATTATCACATCAAAGGAGCCATCTGGTATCAGGGAGAAAGCAACCGCAATAGAGCATCCCAGTATGCAAACCTTTTCCCGGCCATGATCGAATCCTGGAGAGCACTGTGGGACCTTGGCAATTTCCCTTTCTATTTTGTGCAGATCTCACCCTATGGCTACGGATCCTCTGAAGAGAGAAAATATGCAAGCGCCCTCCTGCGTGAAGCACAACTCCATGCCATGCAGCATGTTGAAAATACCGGGATGGTCGTAACCGCGGATATTGGTGATTGTGAATGCATTCACCCTGCGGATAAGACAACCGTTGGCCGGCGGCTTGCCTACTGGGCACTCGCAGAAACATACGGATTTGAAGGGATCGCTTACCGCAGTCCTGTTTACAGCTCCATGGAGCCAACTGAAGACGGGAAGATCAAACTAAGCTTTGATCATGCTCCCGACGGACTTACCAGCTTACAGAAGCCACTGGATGGATTTGAAATTGCCGGCGATGATCGTGTCTTTTATCCGGCACAGGCAGTTATCAACCGAGACAGAACGGTTTCCGTCTGGAGTGATGATGTTTCAAAACCCCTTGCCGTGCGTTATGCCTTCGGCGATTGCGTGGATGGATCCCTGTTCAATATTGCCGGATTGCCGGCCTCCCCATTCAGAACGGATGACTGGTAGGAATTATTGAAAAACCGGGACTGATCAGGTATCTGCAGGTAGTGAGAATCTCTCAGGTCCCGGCAAGGAACTCTTCAATTTCTTTGACTCCCGGGATAGAAGTCTGTGCCCCCTGCCTGGTAACCGATAATGCACCTGCTGCATTGGCAAAACGCACGGCAGTGATTATATCCTGGTCACCGCTGAGGATGGATACAGCAAAGGCCCCGCAAAAGGTATCACCTGCAGCCGTTGAATCAACGGCTTTAACGGTAAAACTTTCCACGTATTGCTGAACCTTTTTATCAAAGACATACGAACCCCTGCTACCCAGGGTAAGAATGATATGTTCCGGTCCCATATCCTTAATGGCCCTGCACACCGCTTCCATGTTGTCATCCGTGACTTTTTGCCCGGCTATTATTTCTGCCTCGGTCTCATTCAGCACCAGGTACTCAAGCGATCCCAGTACATCCTCATCCAGCTTGCGGGCAGGAGCGGGATTTAGAATGATCCTTTTTTGATGCCTGGAAGCCAGTTTGCATATGTGTTGTATAGTTTCAAAGGGGATCTCCAACTGCAACAATACCAGATCACTGTCCTTTATTAATGCCTCTGCCTGGTCAATGATGGCATTTGAAAGGTAATTGTTGGCTCCGGGAGCCACTGCAATACAGTTCTCCCCGTTCCTGTCGACAAATATCAGGGCTGTTCCGGTGGGGACTTCAGGGATGATCGATACCTGGTCCGTATTGATCCCGTCTTCCCGGAAACTATCATGCATCTTCTTCCCGTCATCATCCTCTCCAATGCAGGTGATAAAGGTAACCTTACCCCCTGCCCTTGCTGCTGCAACAGCCTGGTTTGCTCCCTTCCCGCCATGAGCACGGGCAAGATTTCCGTTCCCGACGGTTTCTCCCGGGACAGGCAGATGGTCCACCATAGCGATGATATCCATATTGGTACTACCGATTACAAGTATTTT
>DAOUVF010000316.1 GCA_030667765.1 Bacteroides sp. | reverse complement strand
CTGTGACAACAACATATTATGTCCGGTTCGAAGGATCCTGTGATACTACATCCACTGTATCCACAACTGTATACCTGCTCGATACATCTACAGCTCCGGATGAAGCCACATCTGACAGGGATAATATATGTCCGGGAGATGGATCAGTGATTCTGTCCTATGCTGGAGGTATTATGGGTATAGGCTCGGTTGCCGTTTGGTACGATTATGCATCCATGACCAGCAGTATTGGTAAAGGCAATGATCTTAGTGTACCGGCTCCAGTAGATGAAACAACTTATTTCGTTAGGTTTGAAGGTGATTGTGATACATCAACTGCAGTTTCTACAACAGTACATATTTATCCGGAACCCATACCTGCGTTTGACGAAATGGTTGAGAATGCCTGTCTGTCAGGTCCATTATACAAATATTCGGTTATGGGACAGGCAGGATCCACATTCACCTGGAGCATTTCAGGCGGTACCATCGTATCAGATCACAGTGATTCGGTACTTGTTGATTGGGGATCGGTTGCCGGAATTTTCCAAATTGCTGTAATTGAAAATACCATAAACGGTTGTATGTCTGAATCACTGAGCCTGGATGTGACAGTTGGTGGTCCGGACGTTGATCTGGGTGAGGAACGTAGATTCTGTGAAGGTGAGTCGGTTACCATTACCCCGACAGGGAACTACAGTTACCAGCAATGGCATGATCTGAGCACCGGGCAAAGCTACACTGCTGATACAACCGGGTTGGTTAGCATTACGGTATATGATGCAGTTGGATGTACGGCTGAAGACAGTGTCCAGGTGACCTCTTATCCGACACCTGTGGTTGAACTTGGAAACGATACAACCCTTTGCGGGGCGATGTCATTGATCCTTGATGCAGGGAACACCGGATCCACCTATATGTGGTCCACCGGAGAAACTACCCAGCAAATTGAAGTATTTGTAGGTGAGCAGTTCATTTCAGTAGAGGTAACTAATCCAGCAGGCTGTTCAGGAAGCGGGGAAATTCATATCCAGCCATGTACACCCGAGGAATTCTTTGCCAGTATTGCCAACACCATTACTCCGAACAATGACAATGTGAACGATACCTGGCAGATTGATGAAGCAATGGCCTATCCGGAAATTGAAATTGAAATATTTGACCGCTGGGGTAGGCTGGTATGGAGATCATCCCGTGGATACACAGAAAACTGGGATGGACGGAATATGAATGGCAAAGATTTACCAATGGATTCATATTTCTGGGTGATCAACCTGAATGACGGTTCAGAACTCGTCAATGGTACAATTACTATAATAAGATAATGCGTATGCTTTAGAAAACCACATGTTTAACCTAAAACCACATATTAAAAGAATTTTTCTACTAGGTGGACTGCTTGTCCTGGTGACCCTCCAGGCTGAAGCCCAGCAACTTCCTTTGTACAGCCAGTATATGTTGAACAGGTTCCTGATCAACCCTGCTGTAGCGGGTAGTGAGGGGTATACGGCATTCAATCTCACGGCCAGGGAACAATGGATCGGATTGCAACATTCTCCGAAGACACATGCTTTCAGTGCCCAGACAAGGATATTGAGAAAAAGTTTTATTTCCAGGGGAGCTTCCGTCAAAAGAAAAAGTACAAGCTCATCAAGGAGCGGTAAAGTGGGACTCGGAGGGTATATTTTTAATGATCAATCGGGACTGGTAAACCGGACCGGTTTGCAGCTTACCTATGCATATCATATTTCTTTCAGGAGGGGCCAGTTATCTTTTGGTTTATCAGGATCATTTTACCAGTTCAGGGTGGATAAGGAAAAGATGATCCTGTATGATCCCGATGATGATCTCATTAATAATTTCAACAACCGTTTGTGGGTCCCGGATGCCAATATAGGGGTCTATTATTCTGACCCCAGGATGTATGCGGGACTATCAGTATCGGACCTGTTCCAGGCTTCCTTTAAGTTTGGGCAGGAAGGGTATGATAATTTCAGGTTGCTCAGGCATTATTATGCCATTGGCGGATATAATTTCGAATTGAATGAATACCTGATATTTGAACCTTCAGCCCTGATAAAGGCCTCCGAGGTTTGGAGTTTCCAGGCTGATATTACAGCAAAGATGTATATCTACGAGGATTACTGGGCCGGATTGAGCTACCGTACCGGTGGGGCGCTGATTATTATGGGTGGACTGAGAGTCGATAAGTTCTTCTTCGGCTACGCTTTCGATTATACGCTAAGCAGTATCCAGCGGCACAGTTTTGGCTCCCATGAGTTTATACTTGCCATAAAACTGGGTGACAGTGCCAGGCGGTATAAATGGCTTATCCGTTACTAATTCATCCCGGTATCAGAACCAGACTGTGAATAAGGGATTGACAGACTCACGGATGAACTCTCCCGTATAGTTGTCATACTGCCTTTTATGCCTGTTTATGGTAAGCTGTTTCACATCCTTGTAAATCTGCAGGTTATCCTGATTTACATACCAATCTTCATGAAATACCAGGCTGTTTAATTCATCCAGGGGATATTGTTCAGGTGTAATGGTTTTGGGCGGATTATAATCAGCCTCTTTCGGTATATCATGCAGAAGGCTGATTAATTCAGCCCTGTCCATCACATTCCTGTCTTTTCCCGGATGGCAAACGGTCAATTTCCCTTCCAGGATCCCCTTAATGATTTGTACAAGGAAGTTTTCCCGGTCAAAGTATTTATAAAAATCAAAATGATGGTATTGCCATTCTTCAAATTCCTTCTTTCGTACCCCAGTCTGCAACTCCTCCCTGAATATATACTGGTCATAAGACCTGTTATACAATTTAATTTCATAGGTGTGATTTAATCGCAGCGCCTTAAAATTCTTCGATCGGTATTTTTTTTTCCGGGCTGTCTTCATCGGCAATTCTGGAACCACCATGAATACCAGTCGCTTCAGCATCTCTGATGATTCAGGGTTGTCCTGGGAAAGAGCCTGGTATTCCCTGATTGGTTGATATGCGATCACATCCTTGTAGAAGCGGAAATCTTTTGCATCAAGCCACCATGATTCAAAGAAGAATAAGCCACTGACCTCTCCGAATCTGACCTGCCGGTAAACGGGCAAAGATTGCATGCTGCCATCCGTTTCAATAATGTAGCTGGTATCCCATCCGGCATTGAACTGGTAAAGAATCTGTGCCGTATCCATAAGGTCGAAGCTGGATTTTTCCAGGAGCTGGGGTATTCCCCCCCAGTAATTGGCCTCGTATACGCTTACCATACCTTCCAGAACCGGTTGTAAAATGCCCTGAACGATATCTTCATTCTTATATGTGTGTACCAGGTCCGGTTCCCGGCCTGCTTGTGGGACCGTATCAAATATGTCTGTCTCGAAAGTAAACATGGTTTTGAGATAGGTGCCATCCTGTGTTAGCTGGTTACGGGTTTTTTTGCCAGGTTTTCGGAATACCTGCTGTGCACTGACACTGTTTATCAGGAACATGCAGATCAGGCTGAACAATAACAGGTTCTTTGTCATAAACATCTTTATTTTTCAAGCATGGTGAAGTTAGTTATTTTAATTAATTCGTGAATTTTACGACATTTGTATCTGTTATTCTGAAATTGATGAATTATATTAGACGGTATTTTCTACCTGCCTGCCTTACAATCCTATCGGGTATCTGGACCACGACCGGATCTGCACAGATTCAGGACAGCCTGTTTCAGCTCGGGGAGGTGCAGATCGTCTCAGGCCGCCTCGGTCTTTCCGAAGCGCGCACAGGGAGGCATGTAACAGTTATAAGGGCAGATGCCATTCAGCACATGCCGGTAAACTCAATTGATGAACTGCTGCGTTATTTGCCTTTCATGGAGATTCAGTCGAGGGGGGCGTTCGGGGTACAATCTGATATCCTGATGCGCGGCGGAACATTCAACCAGATGCTCGTACTGCTGGATGGAATGCGTGTTAATGATCCACTGACCGGACATTTCAACAGCTATATTCCGGTATCTGTTGTTGAGATAGATCGGATAGAGGTTTACCGTGGACCGGCTTCCACCGTATATGGAGCCGATGCAGTAGGCGGGGTGGTCAACATTATTACCAAGAATTTTCTGCCCGGAAAAGCAGAAGACAGGCTTGAAGGACGCGTGGAGGCCTGGTACGGGCAGCACGAGCTGATCCGGTCGAATACCGGTTTCAATCTGAATAAGGGTAAATGGAAACTGGGGGCCGGGATCTCATACAATGCCTCTGCAGGACATCCGCTTGCCTCTGACAGCCTCCGGGGAGATTTCAGGCTGGGGACGGTTTCTATGT
>DAOUVF010000089.1 GCA_030667765.1 Bacteroides sp. | reverse complement strand
CATGGATCATTTTATGCCATGCCGCATATTTTGGATCGCCGGTCAATTGGTAAGCCAGAAGGGTGGCAATGATGGCTTCGTTCTGTGGCCACCAGAATTTCATGTCATGCCAGTATTCCTGCACCGGCAGTCCTTTGATATCCCTGAAATAGAGGATCCCGCCATATTCCTTGTCCCATCCAATCTCCCACATCCAGTCCAGAATGGTCGTACCTGTCTTTATCAAGTCAGGGTCATTGTCCCGCTGTTTGGCTTCATTTAAAATAAACCATGCGGATTCGATAGAATGCCCAGGGCATAACATTCTCCCGTCAAAGTGATCATGGAACCGGCCATCAGCTCCCACATTCTCGAGGACGGCATTGAACTCGGGCCTCATGAAATCAGCGTGGATCTCGGCTATGGAATGATTGATATATTCCGTATATCCCTCATCTTCCAGATTTCTCCTGAGTTCCTGGGCTGTCACGATGGATACCATTGGATTGACCATGCCTTTCATGGGCCTGGTATCCGTGAATTTGGGAATACTGAGATCCGGATTATTAAAATACCTGAGGATCAGATCAAACAATTCCCGGGCTTTCTGTGCATATTTCTTTTCTCCCGTGGCTTTATACAGGGCTGCAAAAGCGATGGCTCCAAAGGTTTCCGTATGCACGTATCTTCGCTTCCTTATGGGTTTCCCATCCCGCGTCAGGTGGAAGAACATCCTGCCATCATCATCAAATCCATATTTACTGATAAAGTCAATCCCATGTATTGCAAGATCCAGCCATTCTTGTCTCTGTTCCACCTGGTTATACAGGGTTGCAAGCATCCATGTGAACCTGCAGGTTTGCCACATGCCTTTGTCCGTATCCAGCCTGGAACCATCCCTGTCAACAGAAAACATGAATCCACCAAATTCAGAATCGATGCTATGCCTGATCCAGAACGGGATAATGTCTTTCAGCAGACCGTCCCTGTAAATCTTGATATATTCATCTATTGAATCTGTTTTCATTTTATTGTGTTTTCGTAATTTCATTTATCCAGTGTTTTATAAGTCAATCCCGTAATGTCTTTCTCTTCACCAGGGGTGAAAAGACTTACCAGATAAGCTATCAGGACAGAGATCGTGATCCCCAAAAAGCCGTAGAGCAGGAAGGAAACGGAACTGTAGAATCTTATAATCAGTAAAATAATGAAGCTCAGGACAAAACCGGAAATTGCCCCGGTGGAATTGATTCTGGGGAAGAAAATGGCCATCACAAATACACCCCCCAGACCACCTACAAGCAATCCCAGTACAGCATTGAAGTAATCAAAAAGTGAAAGGATATTCCAGGTCGCCATCAGCAGGGCCAGCAAAATACCCAGTCCCCCAGATACTATCCCCGAGATCCTGGCTACCCTGAGCCGCCTGGAATCTGGAGATTCCGGCCAGAGGTGGTTATAAATATCCACAGTAAATGCAGTGGAGATAGAATTCACATTGGATGAAACCGTAGACATTGTGGCAGAGAAAATAGCCGCTATCATAAGTCCCGCAATCCCGATCGGCATACGCGTCATGATAAAATGGGGAAAAATCGAATCGGGATTTCCCATCGCCATATTCAGCTCCTGGGGCTGTGTTTTGTAGAGGACAAAAAGAGTTGTCCCGATAAAATAGAAGACTATCGAGATGATTATGCTCATCGTGCCGTTGAACCATAATCCTTTTTCAGCTTCTTTCTGGTTTTTTGTGGTCAGGTATCGCTGGATCACAGCCTGGTCACTGCTGTATGATATCAGATTATTGGCCAGTCCACCAAGCAGGACTACCCAGAATGTGGCCCTGGACAGATCAAAAACAAAATCGAACATTTTTATTTTTTCATGTTCAACGGTTATCTCGATGACCCTGTTCAGACCACCCTCGGTACCGGAAATCATGAATATTACTGCCAGGATTGCACCTGCCAGCAAAACAAATCCCTGGATAACATCTCCCCATATAACCGCTTCCACACCTCCCATCGTACAATATAGTATGGTAATTACGCCCATCAGGACAATACAGAGATTAATATTGATTCCTGTTACCGTCGTCAGGGCCAGGGAGGGCAGGAACAGGACCAGGGCCATTCGCGCCACCATAAATACCTGGAACAGGCTGCTGGAAAGGAAACGTGTGGCATAATTAAATCTTTTTTCAAGGTATTCGTAAGCCGTGGTCACATTTAATTTTCTGAAGAAAGGAAGATAGTACCTGACCACGGGCCATACCATGATAAAAATCGTCAATGCCATGATGAAATACTTCCAGTCCGTAGCATAGGTTTTGGCCGGGATGGCCATATAGGTAATAGCGCTCAGCATGGTGGCGAATATGCTCATGCCGGCTGCCCACCAGGGTATTTTTTGTCCCCCTTTAAAAAATGTATCTGTCCCTTCTTCCCGTCTCATGAAATAGTATCCGATAAACACCATCATGAGAAGGTAAAATACGACTACCGACCAGTTGATAAATCCAAATTTCGGAGTATATACAGATTTTCCGTAATATATTCCGGGTGATCTGCCCCCGGGCTTGATTTCCCCATTCACAACCACGAACCCATTATCCCATTTTACCATGGTCGCCCCCGCTTGTCCGGGAAAAGGGAAGTCCTGTACCTTTATCCAGGTTTGGGTAATGGTATGATAAGCCAGTACCTCATTGTTAATCCCACCTGTAAATAGAATATGCTGGGTTCCCATGGCTATGCCAGATCCGCCATGCAGAGACATGGCTTGCTGTCCATTCGGGGCAATATCTGGCAATTTGGTCCAGGTTCCGGTTTTGGGATTGTATTCCAGTCCGTCCGTTAAAATAAATGGATCATCCACATCTTCCGGATAAGACGATCCGCTGAAAAGATAAAAATGTTTTTCTTCAGCCGCATTCTGACCTACGGCTATGGCTTGCAAACGAGGGGGACTTGGAAAATCTTCAAGTATTTCCCATTCAAAATTATGATTTCCCCATTTTGAAAGGTCCAGGCATAAAAAGGTATTTGCCAGCTGGTCATCAGTATATCCTCCTGCCAGGTATATTTTCTCATCGACAAGGGCACCGGCCATTTTGCTCATAGAAAAGGGTAATGATGGAAGGCTCTCTGTCTTAATTTGTTCAGAGACCGGGTCCCATTTCATCAGGAAGACCGTAGAGAATGATTCGTTATTATTGTTGCCTCCAATACATATAACACCCTCCGGCACGGAAATGGAAACGCCATAGGCAGCCTGGTAGGGTATTTTAAATCCCGTATGCCAGGTATATTTACCCTCGGTTGTGTGTTCCAGTGCGTAGGCATCATCATAGTATGCTTTGTTGCATCCGCCGGCGATCAGTAATACATTGTCTGATATCCCGGCAAAAGGAGCAGCCAGTCCCGGCTGGACATCCTGTCCGGGAGCAGGAGGGAGGGCAGGAAGCTGTTGCCATTCCAGCTCATTGGTGAACTTAACTTTCCCAAATGCAGGGATGAAAATTACCTGGCTGATAAGAAGTAAAGAAATGTACAGGAAAAAATGATTTATCTTTTCCATATACAAATATGCATTTATTGTACGAATTCCATCACCGCATCCCTCATGGCATAATAATTTTCTACCGGGATTAGTTCATGCAGGTTATGGCTTGAAGATACAATATACCCTCCTCCTTTACCCAGTCTATCCATATGTTCAATCACATCTTTCCTCACTTCATCCGGTGTACCGCTTTTGAGTACAGTGTCAATATTGATGTTGCCTGACAGGGTGATGCGGTTGCCGTAATTTGATTTAATCTCATAAATATCCTGTACTGCTCCGGAAGGATCGATGGGATTAAGTACATCCACACCCATATCAATAAAATCCGGTATCATGTTATCCACTTTGCCGTCGATGTGAAAAAAGACAGGCATCCCTGCCTCACGGATTACCCCTATCTGCTCCCGAATAAATGATGTTTCCAATTCTTCCACCTGCTCCCAGGATACCATGGGACCAGTGGTCGTTATGATCCCGCTACCCACTTTCATCATATCCACCGGGTATCGAAGGAATACCTCCATCTCCCTGATGCAATATTCGTGAATGGTTTTTATAAGGTCCATTACCATATCTTTGTCAGCCAGGGTATTAAACAAAAAATCATGGTATCCCATAGCTGTCATTGCTGTGAAGGCAGCTGTCTGAGCCCCGCAAATTAAGCCCATTTTTTTTCCCTGAAGAGCTTTGCATGTTGCTTCCAGTCTTTGCTCAAGTTTACCAAGATCCGGAAACCAGAGCTGGTCAAAATCCTCTCGGGTTTTAATCCGGCCATCTTTGTAATGAAGCCTTCCATCACTGTCCTTAACCTGCACCCGCCCTGTCCTCCATACATGGGAAAAGTAAACCATATCATTTCCCATCCTGACATTGAGTTTGACATTATCTTCTGCGTCCAGCTCAAAAGAGTGCAGTTCATATGGAAGGCTCTTTCCCAGGATCTTATTCACGATCTCCATGTCGGGATCAATTTCCAGCAGGGGAATATCTCTGCGTTCAATATGATCAATGGCATCCAGTATCCTTTGTTTATCAGGTTCTCTCATAAAACTCATTTATGTTTAAGCCCAATTCGTGTTCAGTGCGAATCAATCCACGGGATAGAGTAAGGGGAAAAATTGTCCTTCCATTTTTTTTCCTTTCGCAATCTTCGGAATACCTACAAGGATTTCATCAGCGGAATCAGACAATGTTTCATCCGCAAAAACATTCAGTACACATGCCCTGCGTGGCCTGTCTGAAAGGTTCTCAAAAGATCCATGGACGAGCAGGGGATGATGGAAAGATGCATAATCTCTTTCCATTTCTACAGGATATCCATTCCGCTTAAAGAATATTACCTGTTCATCCCTCAGCCTGTACCTGCTCCAATCCTTTTCAGGCTGAGGCCAGGAAAACATATTTGATATCTGCTTACTGAACTTTGAGAGATCTCGTTCTATGGTCATTATTCCTTCGTTATTTTGGCTGTCATTTCATTAAAAACAGCTAACTGTTCTTTCATGGCAGCTATCCTGTCATCAGGTATTCTACTGTCTTCGAGAAGAAGATATCCATTAAAATCTATCCCTGATAAGAGGTTAAAGAGTTGCTGGTAAGGATAATCGTCGAGATGAAGTTGATGGATATGTACCACATCACCTATCCATTGTTTAACCATGTTGAAGTTGCCTTCAAGTCCGGGAGGATTCATATCAACAGTGTTGCAATTCCAGCAGATGTTCACACTTGATTCAGTTACCTGATCAAAAATTGCTTTCATATTGGGCAGCTCCTGGGTGTAATGCCCGTGTGCCTCCACTCTGATCAGCATGCCTTGGTCCCCGGCAAAACTGCCCACCTCGTTAAGCGAAGCTGCAATCTGTGCAATGGTCTTTTCCCTTGGTACTTCGGCAGGGAGGGTATTGGGTTTTACTTTTAACCCGGAAGCTCCGATGTCTTTACAGAGTTTTATATACTCTTTGGTCTGTTCAATATTCTCACGGAGTAGAGCCTGATCAGGATTATGGTACTCGAAGTTTGATCCATATCCGACACAGGTAACCGGGCTGTCGGCAAATCTCTTTTTTACCTCGGATCGCTCTGCAGCGCTCAAGGTAGTCTCAACACCATGGGCATGCTGAGTACGCAACTCAACAGCTTGAAGTCCCGTGTTTTCGCAATTGGAAATAAGAGTCGGCAAATCCCAATCTGCCCCCCACATGTAAGTAACAAGCCCGAATTTCACAGCAGGTTTCTTCATACTGTTGGAAAGGGTGCAACTGTATCCCATACCGCCAATTGCTATGCCGGCAGTTCCCAGTACGCTTTTCTTGATAAAATCTCTTCTTTTTGTCATTGATGTAAGTTTAAGATCCTTTTAGCTTCAGATATATTAATGCCGTTGTCCTGTAAAGGAAATGGGCGAATTTGGTATAGGGGAAGTAGAGAATGATGATCCAGACCATGACCAGGTGGCCGAAATAGAAATGATAGGCATAGCTCCATTCGCGGAATCGTGCTCCTTCGACCAGCATGCCCGAAAAAGTCAGGAGCCAGAACGACAACAGGAAGAACCAGTCTCCATACCTGCTTTCCAGTCCGTTATTTTTCCTGAGCCGGTGGAAAATCATCAACGTGGTTCCTGTGAGCAATAAGAAAGCGCCAAGGTTGCCTGCGATTTTGATGGGATTCAGGATAGTCAGGGGATATTCGAAAAACATGGTGGACAGGATGGCGAAGAATGTCACGAAGAGCAGCAAAATGAATCCCCAGAAGACAAAGAGATGGGCCAGGGAGCGGTTTTTATTTTCTTTGCAACGGTTGAAATCGCGGTGGACCATGATATTCCGGATGACTTGCCAGAAATAATGGAGGGTCAGCTGTGGCCACGAACCGCTGTCTTCCCGCAGGCTTTTCATGTTCTTCCAGTATAATCTTATCCCGCTTATCCCGGCTATTGCTGACAATACAAACAGGAAGGTGAAGGAGCCATTCAGCCAGCCATGAGGAAAGAACTCTCCATAATTTACAGGGCCTTCCGGCATAGAAAAATCGACCAGGGAAAAAGTTCCTGCCAGGATCAGTATCATCGTAATAATAACCACCGGGAAAAGGATCAGCAGGGGAAGGAAACGGATGTCCTGCATCCAGCGGGAAAGGAATCCCGGTTTTGAATAGTATGATATCTGCATTTGTCGCAGGGCGGCCAGTATTTCGCCCGGTTTTATGCCCCTGGGACAGGTAACTGTGCAGTCTCCGCACTGGTGGCAGGTCCAAACATTAGGATCGGCCATCAGCCTGTCCTTCATACCCCATGCCGCCAGGATCATCTGCTTCCTGGGGAAGACATTCTCTTCTTCGGACAGGCTGCAGGCAGCTGTACAGGCCCCGCATTGCATGCAGGTTGTCAGCTGTGAACCCGTTGCATTTTGCAATTCCTCAATAAATGATATCTCGGGCTGTATATCCAGCATCTACATGTCTTTGAATGGATGCAATATACAGATAATACCTCTTTAAATTTCAACTAAGTTTGGGACAATATTGATAATTGTTTATATTGCAAATTGAATCACTACTGTCCGACTAAAATTGTATAAAAAAGAGAAGGGTACTCCTGTGAGGTTTCCCCTTCATATTGTAGATTTGTTTTTGCCAAAACAACAATACCCGATTTAAGGGTTATACAGAAGATAAATTATCGACTTGAGAAATTAGTCGGACAATAGTGAAATAGAATGATTGTTTATGATCAAAATACTCAATATTAAGCTGGAAAGACTCAAAAAAAACCAATCATTTTATAAAACTAAACCTAATCTACCATACTACTTATGAAAACATACCTGAAACAAGTATTTATACTTGGATTGATAATGGTCTCATCCATGCTGTCTGCCCAGAAAAACGGTGAGATTCAGGGACAAATCAATGATGAGGTAGGAGAACCGGTGGCCTATGCCAATATTCAATTAATGGGTACCTCCATTGGCGCGGTCTCGGATGACCAAGGTTTCTATTCTATAAAGCAGGTACAACCCGGTACATATGAACTCAGGGTAACTTTCGTGGGGTATTCTGATAGTACGGCAACTGTGCGGGTATCGGCCGGAGAGGTGACCATCAACGATTTTCGTCTGATTCTAACCTCCATTATGGGCGAAGAGGTGGTCGTAACAGCCATGGCTCGCGGACAGGCGAAGGCTATCAACACTCAGATTTCAGCCAGAAACATTAAAAATGTAGTTTCGGAACAGAAGATCCGGGAGCTTCCCGATGCCAATGCTGCTGAAGCACTGGCGCGTCTCCCGGGTGTTTCAGTGACCAGGGCTGGAGGTGAGGCTGTTGCGATCAATGTTAGGGGGGTCTCTGCCAACACCATGTTCGTGAACGGGATGCGTCTGGACGGAGGATTGGCTTCCATTTCTTCTTCGATGATAGGAAGCATTGAACTCAACAAGGCCTTTATGGCCGACCAGGATGCGGATGTTCTTGGGGGTAATGTGGAGTTCAAAATGCGTGAAGCGCTGTCGGGATTCAGAAAGGATATCTGGTTCAGGACCGGCTACAACGGTTTTACTAAATCTTTCAAGATGCAGGATGTGTCAGTTTTGCTGAGCAACCGTTTTTTTGATGATCGCCTGGGTGTGATGCTGAGCCTGAACTATGACCGGAAAAACCGGGGCAGGGACGTACTAACAGCCAGAAACGAAACCTTCAGAGCTTCAGTGACAGGATCCGAGGATATATTGCCCGTTGAGCTCACTAGTGTAGGCCTGAACCGTATCGAAAATCTGAACCAACGTTTCGGGACCACTATCTATACCGATTACCGGTTGAAAAATGGGAAGCTCTATTACCAGGCATTCTTTAGTCAGCGCAATTCAGAAAATGTCAATTATAATAATGGATTTGGTCAATCCTCCACGAATTATAGTTCATCGCGTTCTCAGGGGAAAAGCAGGAATTTTTTACAGGGTATTGGTGGTGAACATACCCTTCTGGGTGCGAAAGTGGATTGGGGCGTTTCCATGTCAAGCCGAAGAGAAGAAATACCTGAAAGCCTATCTTTAAGTGTCTATAACCCATCAGGAAATGATGCAGGAGCTGTTGGCATTGACAGCTCCACAACCATCAATGAATATATTGGTTACGCTACCCACAATATAGATTGGACACAGGCAGGCGGCGCCGCCTATGGTCGAGAAGAGAGCTATTCAAAGGAGCTGTCTGCCAGGCTGGATATAGAGGTGCCTTTTCGTTTGGGCAATAAAATCGACGGATATGTGAAATTCGGGGGGAAGGTGCGTGATATGAAACGCGGATATGAAGGGTGGGAAAGAGGCTCAAGTTTCGGTCGCCACTCCGGGGAGTACTTAGGCGATAGTGCCGTTGCAAGGCTGCCTGATTTCGGATGGCAATATACTCCGAATGTTGAGTTTGGTTTTAAACCTTTTGCAGAGGAACCCTATGCGCATGATTTCTCCCTGCTGGGTGCCCAGAGCTGGTTCCATACCGACTTTGACAAGCTGGAGCATGTGTTGGATGTGTGTGATGATGTTTTAAGACAGAAGATGTATGGCGAT
>DAOUVF010000041.1 GCA_030667765.1 Bacteroides sp. | reverse complement strand
GAATGCATCGCAAAAACGGATGAACCTGGCTGACTTATCGGATGAATCCACATCAAGCACACCGGCCAGTACCAGGGGCTGGTTACATACAAAGCCTACGGTCTCTCCTTTCATCCTGCCAAACCCTATGACTATGTTTGCGGCCCACATCTCCTGCACCTCAAAGAAATCTGAATCATCGACGATGCCTCTGATAACATCCCTTACATCATATGGTTGGGTGGGGTCACCGGGAACTATATTTTCGATATTATATTTTGGGTCCGGATCTTTGGGTGGGAATTTTTTTGCTTTCTGCAGGTTGCTCCAGGGGATAAAGGTGATCAGTTTCTTGATCTGCTCAAAACATTCCTCTTCTGAAGTGGAATAAAAGTGTGCATTCCCTGTTATTTCACTGTGTACTTTCGCTCCGCCCAGGTCTTCCATGGAGATTTCTTCCCCCAGTACCGTTTTGATGACTTCGGGTCCGGTAATAAACATCTTGGAGATCTTTTCCACTACAAAAACGAAGTCCGTCAGGGCGGGTGAATAGACAGCTCCCCCGGCACATGGTCCGAGGATTACAGAGATCTGGGGTATCACCCCTGAGGAAATGGTATTCCGGAAAAATATCTCCCCGTATCCTGCCAGGGAGCTTACACCCTCCTGTATGCGGGCACCACCGGAATCATTGATACCGATCAGCGGCATTTTCATTTTCAGGGCATGGTCCATGATTTTAACGATCTTCCTGGCATGCATATTCCCCAGTGAACCGCCTGCTACGGTAAAATCCTGGGCAAAAATACAGATAGGGGCTCCAAACACTGTGCCGGTGCCAATAACCACCCCATCACCTGCAAGGATTTTCTTATCCATGTCAAAATCTTTGGCATCATGTTCAACAAACAGGTCATATTCGTTGAATGAGTCAGGGTCCAGTATGGCAATTATCCTTTGCCGGGCCGTCAGTTTTCCCATGGCCGCCTGCTTTTCCAGGGCCTTGTCACCTCCTCCTTTCAGGACTTCTTCTCTTTTCTTTTGAAGTTCCTGGATTTTTCTTTTTAATGGCATATTTTTCGATAGGTTTAGTGCTTAGGAATGGACTACAACATTACAAAATCCCATGTTATTTTAAAAATTTTTACGACAATTAATGTGATGTCATTCATCTATAGTGTTTATTTACAAATATTTACAACGTTTTTAAGACGGCTGATCATTTGGGAGCCATTCTGTATAGATAGAATGCAATAAAAGAATAGACCAGGTTGGGCATCCATACGGCAATTGCGGGATGAAGGCTGCCTCCTATGGCGAACTGCGAAGCAAACTGCATAAACAACAGGTAGGAAAAAGCAACCATCAGTCCTATCCCTAACTGCATTCCGATTCCTCCCTTAACTTTTCTCGATGATACTGAAACACCGATCAATGTCAGGATAAAGGCTGAGAATGGAAAAGCATAGCGCTTATGTTTTTCAATCTGGTAAGCTTTTACACTGGCTTCGCCCAGCATTTTTAATTGTTCAATATATTCGGTCAGTTCATGTATGTTCATGGTTTCCATGAAATTCATCCGGCGTTTAAAATCACTGGGGTGAAAGGACAGCGTGGTATCCAGCCGGGTTCCCGAGGTTATATGTTCCCTGTATCCGTCCAGATCGCGGATATAGTAATTCCGGATCACCCATTTATTGATGGTTGAATCCCATTTCACATAATCAGACATGAGTTTCGATACCAGTGCTCCATCCTCGTATTTTTCCATAGAGAACCGATGTCCCAGGTCAGAGATGGTGCTGTAACTCTCCAGGTAAATAAAAACCCCGGGCTCGATCTGTCGGTGGATATTCCGTTCTGTCACACGGAGCGGGACAGAGTGGTAATAGGTTTCCTCAAAATCCAGCCTGACCCGGTTTGCATTTGGTATGACATAGTCCATCAGTACAAAAGAGAAGATGGCAATGACAGTAGCAGAGAAGAAATAGGGAACCAGGATCCTGTTGAAGCTCATCCCGCTGCTGATAATGGCAATGAACTCTGTTCTGTACGCCATCCGGGAAGTAAAATATATAACTGATATAAAGGTAAACAGGGAGCTGAATAGTACGGCAAAATAAGGCATGAAATTCAGGTAATACTTGGTAAGGATATCGATCAATTTGGCATCGTGATCGAGGAAATTGTCAATCTTCTCCGAAAAATCAAAGATGACCGCAATTAAAAGGATCAGGGTAATGGAAAAAAAGAAGGTTCCCAGGAACTTTTTCGTGATATACAGGTCTATGATGGTTATCCCCAGTTTTCTTCTCATATGCGGATAGATAATTTTGAAATCATTTCATTTTTCCACTGGCTGAAGGTCCCGGCCTGGATCTGTGCCCTTGTTTCCTCCATTAACCATAGATAAAACCTGAGGTTATGCAGGCTGGCAACCTGTGCCCCGAGCAACTCACCCGAGATGATAAGATGACGTAAATAAGCCCTTGAATATTGTTGATCCACAAAACAATCTCCGGAAGGGTCAATGGGATTAAAATCGTCTTTCCATTTTTCATTTTTGATATTGATGATGCCCTCTCGGGTAAAGATCTGTCCGTTCCTCCCGTTGCGGGTAGGAATCACGCAATCAAACATGTCTATCCCCCTGGCAACAGATTCAAGCAAATTAACCGGCGTACCCACCCCCATCAGGTATCTTGGTTTCTCCGGGGGAAGGATCTCTGTCACAACTTCCACCATTTCATACATCATCTCTGCAGGTTCACCGACTGATAGTCCGCCAATGGCATTCCCATCCATGTCCGCATCAGCAATACGCCTGGCAGATTCCTTCCTGAGGTCGGGGAAGGTACTGCCCTGGACAATAGGAAACCAGCTCTGGGTATAATCGTAGACCGCTGCGGTCTCAAGGAACCTCTGCTTTCCCCGGTCCAGCCATTTATGGGTCAGGATCATAGATTTGCGGGCATAGTCATATTCACATGGATAGGGCGTACATTCATCAAAGGCCATCATAATGTCAGCCCCCATTCTGCGTTGAATATCTACCACATTCTCCGGGGTGAAAGTATGTTTTGTCCCGTCGATATGGGACCGGAAAATCGCTCCTTCGGGAGTAAGTTTCCGCTGATCTGCCAGGGAGAAGACCTGGTATCCGCCACTGTCGGTCAGCACCGCACGATCCCACTGCATAAACCTGTGAATCCCCCCGGCCTTGTGAATAATTTCTATCCCGGGCCGAAGGACCAGGTGATAGGTATTGCCCAGGATGACGGGGGCTTTAATTTCATGCTGCAATTCCCGCTGATGTATGCCTTTTACCGTTGCGGCGGTGCCAACCGGCATGAAAATGGGTGTGGGAATGGGACCATGATCTGTTTGCAAAACCCCGGTTCGCGCTTTACTTAAAGGATCCGAATGTTGTAGGGTAAACCTCATGGCAGGCAGAATTAGCGCAAATATAATGTAAATGTGGATAAAATCTGAAGACTTTGAGCATGCTTATTTGTTGGGATGTGAAATGTTTAATTATCTTTCGGTATCTCCTGTTAGCATATCCGGAAATTTGAACTTTACAGAATATAATATTGTCTTTCAATCACTTACATTGGTGTATACAGGCTGCTTTCTCATCCAGCTGATCTACTGGTTGTTCGTGTTCCCAAAAGTTCTCTTTTACAAATCTGTTCGTTCCAACATCAAAAGATTCCCGGTTTCTGTCATTATCTGTGCCAGGAACGAGGAGGCAAATCTCAGGGCAAATCTACCTTCGATACTTGAGCAGGATTACCCTGAATATGAGGTTGTTGTTGTTAATGATGCTTCTGCAGACGGGACGGAAGACCTCCTGAATGACCTGCAAAGGCAATATTCTCATCTGCGTTCCACGTTTATCAGGGAAGGTGACCATATACGGGAGGGAAAAAAACTGGCACTGACTATTGGCATCAAGGCAGCAAAACATGACAGGTTGCTGCTTACCGACGCAGACTGCAGTCCCGCGACCAACAGATGGATATACTTGATGCAGCAAAATTTCACCGGGAATAACAAGATCGTGCTGGGTTACGGAGGCTACCGCAGGGGAAAAGGCCTGGTAAACCTTGTCAGCAGGTATGAAGCATTCTTCATTGCCCTTCAGTATTTCGGTACGTCACTTGCCGGTCATCCTTACATGGGCACAGGGAGGAACCTGGCTTACAGGAGAGCTCTGTTCTTCGAAAACAGGGGATTTGCTG
The DNA here is from genome assembly GCA_030667765.1 of Bacteroides sp. Lineage (GTDB taxonomy): Bacteria > Bacteroidota > Bacteroidia > Bacteroidales > SM23-62 > SM23-62. The sequence goes on along the minus strand of DAOUVF010000041.1, from coordinate 8,407 downwards.
CTCATTACGAGCTGGCCTCGGGGGATGATGACCTATTTATCAATGAGGTAGCCAGAAAAGCCAATACAGCCATTGAGATTCAGCCTGACAGTTTTACATGGTCTGATACTGAAAAAACCTGGAAAGACTGGTATTATCAGAAAAAAAGGCACCTGACCACAGGTCCCAGGTACCGGTTCTCAACGAAACTTGTTGTGGGACTGGAACTTATGAGTCGTTTGCTCTTTTATCCTGCCTTTATTTTCCTGCTTGCTTTTCATGTTTTAATCCCATATATGCTTGGTCTCTTCATATTTAGAATGTTATTAACAAGTGTTATTATCAAATTAGCGATGTGTCGTTTGAACGAAAAATATTTATTATTACCTTCGCCCCTGTTGGATTTTGCCCTCCCCTGGGCGCACCTGTTTATGGTCTTTTCCAATTATGTCGAAACAAAACGAGCCAGATGGAAGTAAGTCCCAATCTTTCAGATAAAGCGCAGCATGATTTTATGCTCGTCCAGAAAGCCAGGGAAGGTGATCAGAAAGCCTACGCCGAATTATTAGGCAGGTACCGGGATGCCATATATTTCATGTTGCTGAAAATGGTTAATAATCCCAGTGATGCTGAAGACCTGACCATTGAAGCATTCGGCAAGGCATTTAAGAATATCGGACAATACACACCGAATTTTGCATTCAGTACCTGGCTGTTCAAGATCGCCACGAACAATTGTATTGACTTTATCCGAAAGAAAAGGGCTGCTACCATCTCCCTCGATCAGTCAAATGATGATCCCGATACCACCACGGTTACCATTCAGTCCGACACACTTGATCCTGAGGCACATATGATCAACAGCCAGAAGGTCAAACTGCTCAGGGAGGTGGTGAATAAACTGAAACCGCGGTACCGCACCCTGGTAGAACTGAGGTATTTCAAGGAATATTCCTATGAAGAGATCTCGCAGGAACTTGAATTACCCATTGGAACTGTAAAAGCACAATTGTTCCGGGCCAGGGAACTTCTTTTCAATATTCTCAAGAGCACCAGTTCGAGCATGTAACCGGATCTCAGCCGTTATTTTTAATGGAAATCATCCGCAAATACTTTCCTGAGTTAAGCACTGTTCAACTAGAGCAGCTTCAGCAATTCCGGGAATCCATCATCTTCTGGAACCGGAGGATCAACCTGATATCCAGGAAAGATGTCGACCATCTGTCTGAAAGGCATATCCTGCATTCCCTGGCCATTGCCAGGTATGTGCATTTCAATCCCGGTGATACAGTTCTGGATGTGGGTACCGGAGGGGGATTCCCGGGCATACCGCTGGCCATTTTTTTCCCCGGTTCAGAGTTCACCCTGATTGATTCCATAGGGAAAAAAGTAAATGCCTTGAGCCAGATCATTCATTCCCTGAGCATAGACAATACCAATTGCCTGCATGTAAGGGCTGAAAATTACCCCTCAAAAACAATGTATGTAGTCAGCAGGGCGGTAACAAACCTGGAACGGTTTACCGGCTGGGTGAAAAACAAGATCGATCCGCCGTCAGGGACTTCAACAGGCAACGGGATATATTATCTGAAAGGAGGAGACCTGCAGGAAGAGCTCAGTGCCTTTAAAAATGTCACTATTCATTCCCTGGATGAGATTTATTCAGAGGCATTTTTTGAAAGTAAAAAACTGCTGTACCTTCCGTATCACAGCCTGTATTAATGTTTGGTATATTTGAAAAAAACATTACTTTTGCAGTCTGAATTAAAACCGGCTTTTGATGAAAAGGACATTCCAACCTTCCAACAGGAAAAGAAAGAACAAGCATGGATTCCGGACCAGGATGAGTTCCGCCAACGGTCGCAATATTTTATCCGCTCGCAGGATCAAGGGAAGAAAGAAGTTATCGGTATCCGACGAACCGAGGCACAAGGTATAAATCTGAATATTGAAATGAATATATATGGCTGACCGGCTTCCGCTGGCCAGCCATTTTTTATTTATCCCATCCAATTTGTTTTTATATTTACCATTTAATAATCGGCAGGAATATGAATTTTCTGAAATTTCTGATCAGCAGGCTTTTCCTGAAACACCTGCTAATTGCCATCTCCATTATAGTGTTTATGTCCATTATTGCTTTGCTGTTCCTGAGAATTTACACGCGGCATGGCCAGGCATTAAGTGTACCGGATATCACCGGTTTAAGCATTCCTGAAGCAGATTCTATTCTTACTGCTAAGGAGTTACGTTACCAGATCGTGGACTCTGTATATAATGCAAACCTGACCCGTGGGAGTATCATTGACCAGAATCCGAGACCTGAATTCAAGGTAAAGGAGAACCGTACAATTTTTCTCACCATCAACGCGTTTAATCCCGAGATAATCAGAATGCCTAATATAGTCGGTGTCAGTCTCAGGCAGGCAAGGGCTATTGTACAGACAGCGGGACTAAACATTGGTAAACTGACCTATATACCTGATATTGCCGTCAATAATGTACTACAACAAAAATATAAGGGAAACGTTATTGAAGAAGGTGATTCGATTGTGAAGGGATCCCAAATAGATCTGGTGCTGGGCAGGGGATTGAGTAATGAGAAAACAGCTGCACCCGATCTGGTAGGATTGTATTTTGAACAGGCGAAGGAAAGGATCACCCATCGTTATTTGAATCTTGGCGCAGTGATCTATGATGCCTCCTTTGAAGATGCAGAGGATTCGATCAATGCTTTTATCTGGAAGCAGAAACCTGAATTCAATGAGGATGCACTGATGAACCTTGGATCCTCAATGGATATCTGGCTGTCTGCAGATTCAACAAAGTTACCCCTGCCCGGACATGAAATAACCCCTTCTGCGGATGATAGAGACGAAGGTTTTTAAGATTTATATACTCATAATATGCTCCCTGGTAATTGTCATGCCTATCCATGCCCAGGAAGTCCTGGTACCTGTGGGTATCCCTGCCTATGGTACGAAACAGGTTAAAAAAAGCGCAGAGATTGACACCCAGCCGGATACCCTCGAACTGCCATTTTTTGACGATTTTGCGAGGACCGGCCCACTGCCATATGTGCCTTTCTGGGTGGACGAATATGCGTTCATCAATACTTCCTATACCTTGAATCCAATATCCATTGGGGTAGCCACTATGGATGCCATTGATGCCGAAGGCTACCTGAATGGTACCGGCAGCTTGCCTTTTGAATCGGATTTCCTGACCTCGGTCCCCATCAACCTTGATTACCCCGGCCGGACAGATATATATTTGAGTTTCTTTTATGAGCCAATGGGACTGGGGGATGATCCGGAAGTATGGGATTCCCTGACCGTTGAACTGTTTGCACCCGACAGCAACCAATGGGAGAGGGTCTGGCGTCAAACAGGATCGCAGAACGATACTTTTAAACAGGTATTCATACATGTTTCTGAGGAGCGTTTTCTTAAGAAGGGTTTCCAGTTCCGCTTCATGAATTATGCAAGCCATCAAAGCTCATCAATCGATCAGAGGGGAAATGTGGATCACTGGCATGTAGATTACGTCTATCTTGATACGGCACGCTCATCCAACGTGACGGCTATCAATGATGTATCCATGATCTCACCGATGCCCTCAATATTAAAGAATTATGAATCCATTCCATGGCAGCATTTCCCCAGGGCTTACCTGACGGAATTAAAGCCCGCACTTGAGATCCGTTACCGGAACAATGACACAACAGTTAGAAATGTTACCAGGATCCTCAAGATCACCGACCTGGCTTACCTGGAAACGGATTCTGTCAATGGAGGCGCCGTCAATGTGCAGCCAGGGGTTTTGAGTGTATTTAACTTCCCTTATAACTATCCGTTTATTTTTTATGATGCTGATTCCACTGTTTTTGAAGTGATGTCTTACCTTGTCACGGAGGACCTGGATTATAAATTCAATGACACGGTAAGAAGGTTCCAGCAATTCTTTAATTACTATGCCTATGATGATGGTTCGGCAGAGAATGGGTACGGCCTCCGTGGTGGAGGAACCGCCAATGCAACTGTGGCCTTCCAGTTCAATAGCTATAGAAAAGACACCCTTCGCGGGGTAAAGATGTTTTTTAACCGCACGCAGGATGATGCCTCACAGGATTATTTTCGGATCGGGATATGGAATCATGATAAATCCACCTCCGGTCCGGGTGAACTCATCTATACCTCACAACCGGTTCAACCACAATATGAGGAAGAGCTTAATAAATTTGTTACATATGAGATCAATGATACCATCCTGGTCCTTGATGATGAATTTTATGTAGGCTGGATAAAGACAACAGAAAGAATGCTGAATGTAGGGTTTGACCGCAATATGGTGAACAATGATAAGATTTTCTATAACCTGGGACAGGGATGGCTTAATTCAGGTTTCAGCGGCTCCCTGATGATCAGGCCCATCATGGGGAAAGCCTTACCATCGGATCCGGTTGGTATTGAGCATTCTCCTGAAAAAATATTTAAGATCTACCCAAACCCTGCAAATACTTATTTTACTCTTGATCTGCAGGATGTCGTGAATCCAGCCGATTGGTCAGTCACCCTGTATGATCTGCAGGGCAAAACTGTTTACATCAACAGGGCAGACCAGCAGCAGCACCCCGTCAGTCATCTGCCAACAGGCATCTATATTTTGAGCTTAGACCATAACGGGATCTTCAAGGCCAGCCGGAAACTAATGATTGTGCGCTAAATGGAAGAACTTTTTGAACATCACAGGATTGTGGTGGACAAGGGCCAGCAGATAATGCGAATTGACAAGTATCTGGTGAACCGGATGGTGAATACCTCACGCAGCAAGATCCAGGCAGCCGCCGAGGCCGGTAACATTCTTGTCAATGAGCAGGCCGTAAAGTCAAACTATAAAATCAAGCCCGAAGAGGTAATCTCCATAGTACTCCCCCACCCCCCGAGGGATACCGAGATCCTGCCCGAAGACATCCCTCTTGATATTGTATTTGAAGACGAGCATATCCTGGTCATCAATAAAACTGCCGGATTGGTAGTGCATCCCGGGGTGGGTAATTACACAGGCACACTGATCAATGCCCTTTACTATTACTTCAGGGATCTGCCCCTGTTCCAGACCGGGGATATGAGGCCCGGACTGGTGCACAGGCTCGATAAAAATACCTCCGGCATCTTGCTCATTGCGAAGACTGAACTTTCCCTTAACAGGCTGGCCAAGCAATTCTATGACCGTACCACCAGCCGGAAATACCTGGCCCTTGTTTGGGGAAGTCTCGATGAAGAGGAAGGCAGGATAGAGGGACATATCGGACGGGATCTCAAAGACCGGAAGAAAATGACCGTCTTTTCCGATGGATCCCAGGGAAAACCTGCAGTGACCCATTACAAACTGCTTGAACGACTGGGATACCTCAGCCTTGTGGAATGCCAGCTGGAAACCGGCCGGACCCACCAGATCCGGGTACATCTCAAGCATATCCGGCATCCGCTTTTCAATGATGAAACCTATGGAGGGGACCAGATCCTGAAGGGGACCACCTTTACCAAATACAAACAATTCGTGCAGAATTGCTTCCAGGTCCTCCCCCGCCATGCACTGCATGCCAAATCCCTGGGATTCGAGCATCCGGCTACCGGTGAGAAAATGTTCTTTGACTCGGAACTACCCGAAGATATGACGCAGGTTATTGAAAAATGGCGGAGGTACACGGGGGGGCGGACCGGGGAATAAAAGCTTAAAAACAGTATATTTGTTGATATCAACCCCCACTGCTGGAAATGAAAAAAAACATAGCCATCATCACCGGAGGTGATTCATCAGAACTGGTCATATCATTGAAAAGCGCCGGACAGGTGATGCAGCATATAGACAGGGATAAGTATGAACCATACCTGGTATACATCCGGGAGGATGACTGGCATGTCAAAACAGGTACTGATGATGAAGTTGTGATTCCTGTTGACAAAAACAATTTCAGTTTCAACCTGGAAGGCCGGGAGATCCGGTTTGATTATGCCTTCATCTCAATGCACGGTCCCCCGGGCGAAGACGGCAAACTCCAGGCATATTTCGATCTGCTGCATATTCCATACTCCTCCTCCGGGGTACTATCACTGGCCCTCTCATTCAATAAATATGCCTGCAAGAATATCCTTAGCCAGGCCGGGATACTTTCAGCGGATGCATTCCTGATCAGAAAATCAATGAAATGGGATGCTGACACAATCATCAACAGGACCGGTCTTCCCTGTTTTATCAAGCCTAATTCCGGGGGTTCGAGCTTCGGTGTGTCCAAGGTAAACAAAGCCGAAGAACTCGAAGCTGCTGTTCACGTAGCCCTTGAAGAGGATAGCGAGGTCCTGGTAGAATCATTCATTCCCGGCAGGGAGTTCACTTGTGGAGCCTTAAGGACCGGAGGCAGGGAGTTTACCTTTCCGGTTACCGAGATCATATCTAAAAATGAATTTTTCGATTATGAGGCCAAATATACAGAAGGCATGGCCACGGAAATAACCCCTGCTGAAATCCCGGAGGAACTGACACGCAAATGCCAGTCCATCACCGCTGAGATTTATGATGTGCTGGACTGCAGGGGACTGGTACGGATTGATTTTATCATCAATGATGGAGAGTTGTATTTCCTGGAAGTAAACGGGATTCCAGGGATGAGCAAGATGAGTATCATACCCATACAATTAAGAACCCTTGGCCACACTGAAAAGGAGATCTACAACCTCATCATAGAGAATTCAATCTAACCTGCTTACTTTAAGTATCTTAACTGTCGGATCCAGGTATTGCCCCTCTACGGGCAGCTGATGGATCTTTATGACTACATCCATGCCAGCTATGACCTTCCCAAAAGCAGCAAATCCCTGTTCGTCCGGATTTCGCCTCCCCTTATAATCCAGTTCAGGCTGGTCTCCTACACAAATAAAGAATTCACTGGTGGCCGTGCCCGGATGCCAGCGGGCCATGGATATCACCCCGTCCTTATGCAGGATACCGGTCTGGTCTGTTGATTCATGAGTAATTGGCGGCAGCATGGCCGGATGATTGTCTTCGTATAGCCCACCCTGTATGACTGCAATCCTGATACTGTCACCGGGTTGGTTATTGCTCCTGACGATCCTGTAAAAAACCGCCCCTTCAAACCGGTTTTCATCAATGTAAGTGAGAAAATTGGAAGCAGTCACCTGCGCTTTGTCCGGGTACACCTCGATGGTGATCTCTCCCATTTCGGTTTCCATCAGGATCCTGGGATATGGTGTGCCACAAGCGCTCAACAAAAATGCCAGCAATAAAATAATTGTCAGGTTTCTCATAACATGCTCAGACTTATTATTTGCTCCATCCTAAATATACTCTTTTTCCATTTTCCTGGCATCAACGATCGATGAAAGGCGGACAATGATTTTTCCACCCTTCCGCCATTAAGGGATGTTAATAAAATTATCCATTAAAAACTTAATGCTATGAAAAGAGGTATCAACAAAGTAACCCTGGTCGGCCATGTAGGCGAAGATCCCAAGGTCAACCAGATCAATGACGATGTAAAGGTGGCCCGCTTCCCGCTTGCCACCAATGAATTTTATGTGGACAAGGAAGGGAATGAAGTGCAGAAAACCCAATGGCACAACATCGTGGTATGGAACAAGGTTGCCGGGATCATTGAAGAATATGTTAAAAAGGGGGATCCGCTCTATGTGGAGGGCAAGATACAGAATTCAACCTGGGAGGATAACGAAGGAAAAAAGAGATTCACAACGGAAATTAATTGCGACAATTTCCTTTTCCTTTCCCCCCAGACCCAGCCTGTTGAAGAGTAGCAGCTGTCATTACACTCCAGTTTGAGGTTGCATTAAGCGGCCTCAAGCTGGATCCCGCGCAGATTTGTCAGAACAACAGAATGAATTATGAAATTCCCTGATCAGAAAGTAAGCGAAAAACATAACGATTTAATAGCTGAGAAGATATTCCTGATACGAGATCAAAAAGTTATGATCGACCGGGATCTCGCAGAACTTTATGGTGTTGAGACCCTAATATTAAATCAGGCAGTAAGAAGGAATATAAAACGTTTCCCAGAGGATTTTATGTTCCAGTTAACATAAAGATAATCAGAGTATTTACCAAACTACGAACAATTCTGATTTTAAAGATTTCGAGGATGCTATTCAATATTTCACAGCCATCGAGAATGACAAGGAGCTGATTGTTACAAGGAACATGTCTGGCTACCGTGAAAGTAAAATACCGGTAATGACAGCCCGGGAATTCATTAAATCTTTCCAGTAATCAGTCCTGATTGCGCTTTATTTTAAATGGGAACAACATGGGGACTTTTTTCATATACTCCCGGTACTCATCACCAAACCTTTGAGTGAGCAGCTTCTCCTCATACCGTGAAATATAGCGGTAAAAG
>DAOUVF010000381.1 GCA_030667765.1 Bacteroides sp. | reverse complement strand
TACTTTCATTTTAAAAATCCATTAGTTTTTTCATAAATTCTTTCTTGGCATCGTCCTCAAATCCCGCAAAATACCGCTGTGTTGTCAGCATATCTGAATGATTCAAAGCCTCCGAAACAAATTCCATGCTTGCGCCTTGTCTAATTGCATTGGTTGCAAATGAATGTCGTGCCCAATAGGCCGAAATATCCCCCGGCAAACCTTCCTGGATGGCCAGTTCTTTAATATGTTGATTGAGGATCCGGATAAAGTTTCCAATTTTGCGACTTTGCTCTATTGCAGTTTGTCTATCCTTAATAATGGGAAATATCAGCTCTCCGGGTTCCTTTGTCGGGTTGCCATACTTTTCCATAACTGACCGGGAAAAGTCATTCAGATAGACGGTAATAGGTTTCAGATCCGCTTTACCTGTATTGATTGTTTTAGATCGGTAATAAATAATCTTATCCCCCTGGATGTTCTTATGCCTCAACATGGCAATGTCTTTAGGATTCATTCCATTCAGGGAATATGACAGAAACCAGAAACTTTTTGCTTTTTCCTGGTCCGGTGTCTGTGGTATCGCTTCAAACAATTTTTTGAGCTGTTCCCTGGTTAAAGCCTTTTTTACCTTCCTTACTTTTGGCAACTGATATTTCCCTCTGCCAAAAGGATAAAGTTCACCTAGTATGTCATCCTCACTAATTGCAGTATTAAAAATGGCACGTAAAGGGCGGAGATATATCGCAACAGTTGTACGGCTTTTACCGATGCTAAGCATGTATCCTTCATAATCTTCCAGCCATGGAGGGGTGATTTTATTAAATGGTAATTTTTCAGGATCCCTGCCTGTATTGTAACGTAAAAACTTTTTTAGTGATTTTTGACTTGAATCGTAATTACTTGCGGTCTTTATCCGGTCAAGGCTTTTATATCGTTCAATGATCTGATCATAGTGATAAAACACGTTTGAACCTTCACCGACTTTCCGGTAAAGCTGCCTTTCAAATTTCTCGAATGAAAATGGTATGATTTTACTGGCCACATCATTAGCTTTGCTTTCAAGGGCTTGTAAATTCAGCCTGTTATCTTTGTATGCTATACGTGGTTTGATAGTATTCCAGGTACTTTCAAATTCTTCCTTTGAAAACTCAAAAATGGTAGGATAAAATTTCTGTTTTTCCAATATATTTCCATATACTCGTAGTTTCACAGGATACAATCTGTTTTTTTTCTGTTTACGAATATCCAAATACATAGAAATTGAATACTGTTTTTTCATAATTACATAGGATTTGCACAAATTTATGTAATATAAACGTATAATGAAAGTATAATGAAATAATATTATTTATAGGAAATCCTTATATTTGCTAAGAATACGACTACTTAATGAATAGTAAAGAAATACTACAATTTCTGATCATATGTCAGATATCATCAAACTCCTTCCGGATTCTGTCGCCAATCAGATAGCCGCCGGGGAAGTCATTCAACGGCCTGCCTCCGTGGTTAAGGAACTGATGGAAAATGCCATTGATGCAGGCGCATCGACTGTAAAAGTCAATATCAAGGAAGCAGGCCGCACACTGATCCAGGTAATCGATAATGGCTGTGGGATGTCTCAGTCCGATGCAAGCCTTGCATTTGAACGGCATGCCACATCAAAGATTTCAGCTGCCAAAGATCTTTTTGCCATCAGGACCCTGGGATTCCGGGGGGAAGCCCTGGCTTCAATCGCCGCCATAGCGGAAGTTGACCTGAAAACACGCCGTGTGGAAGATGAGGTTGGCACAGAGATCAGGATGCACGGTTCGGAATTAAAAGGCCGGGAACCTGTTTCCTGTCCCCCGGGCAGCAATTTCATGGTCAGGAACCTTTTTTACAATGTCCCGGCCCGCCGTAAATTCCTGAAGGCGAACACCACGGAATTCAGGCATATAGTAAATGGATTTTACCGGGTGGTACTAACCAACCCTGAGATTTCCTTTTCACTGGCACATAACCAGACCGAGATCTACAGTCTGCCGCCTGCCCAGATCAAGCAACGTATCATCAATGTTTTCGGGAAGAATATGTCTCAGGTCCTGATCCCCGTACAAGCAGAAACAAGCATTGTGAAGATCCATGGGTACCTGGGCAAACCGGAAGCAGCCAGAAGAAAATTCGGGGAACAGTTCTTTTTTGTGAACCGCAGGTACATACGCCATCCCTATTTTCACAAAGCCATAATGGAAGCCTATGATCAGGTTCTCCCACCGGACACTGTTCCATCATATTTCCTGTTCATGGAAGCAGCTACTGAATCCATAGATATCAATATCCATCCTACCAAGACAGAGGTGAAATTCGAAGATGAGCGATCCATCTACCAGATCCTGCATGCTGCTGCGAGGGAAACGCTGGGTAGGCACAGCATGGTCCCTTCCCTTGATTTCAGTAAGGAAGGTGACATTGACATACCCGTCTTAAGGAAAGATACTGAGATCAATATCCCCAGGGAAAACATCAATCCGGATTACAATCCTTTTAAAGAGGAACAGGGCGGACAATCCTACCAGGCCAGGGAACAGATAGTAAATCAGGCAAGGTACAGCCATTGGGAAAGCCTGTTCGAAGATATTGAAAAGGCAGAACGGAAAATCAGTGAGGCCCTGGAGGAGAATGTGGGACCGGGTGCGGACCGGAGTGAATCCAACCTGTTTCAGTTCAAACAAAAATACATTCTGCTGGCGGTTAAATCCGGACTCATGCTGGTAGACCAGCAGAGGGCACATGAACGGATCCTCTATGACAGATTCCTCCTGGCAGCCTCACAGGACAGGCCTTCAGCACAGCAGGATCTGTTCCCCAGGAAGGTTGAACTGAATGCTGCCGATCATGCCGTGTTAATAGAAATATTTGACGATATTTGCAAATTGGGTTTTGACATCAGGGACCTGGGAGACCATTCCATTGAGATTAAGGGCATACCAGCAGACCTGAGTGATAAAGACCCATCCATATGGTTAGATCACTTTTTAAAAGAATTTAACGAAAAAGGAGGAGACATCAGGGGAGAGAGAGACAGGATGATTGCATCGGCCCTTGCCAGGACAGGCACTATAAAGCCTGGAAAAGTTTTAATGCCCAGGGAAATGAGAGAATTGTTAGACCGGTTATTCGCCTGCGGTGAACCTGGATTTACACCTGATGGAAAAACTGTTTTCAGGATATTGCCCCTGGAGGATATTGATAAAATTTTTAATTGAACCAGATGAACCGAACAGGACCCAGAATATTTGCCAATATACCACCCGTACTGAAAAACTTGCTGATCATCAACATCCTGATGTTCATTGGGAGCATGGTTATTGAGGGTACCATGCAGGTGGATCTGAACAAGATCCTCGGACTCCATTACTTCAAATCAGAGCTGTTCAGACCCTACCAGTTCGTCACGCATATGTTCATGCATGCCAACCTTACACATCTTTTCCTTAATATGTTTATGTTGTGGATGTTCGGGAAGGTACTTGAGCAGGTCTGGGGAGGAAAGCGGTTCTTATTTTACTATTTTTTCACGGGACTCGGAGCAGCAGCTCTGCATATGCTGGTTATGCACATTGAACTG
>DAOUVF010000311.1 GCA_030667765.1 Bacteroides sp. | reverse complement strand
TGGGATATTTCATCGGGGATTGAATATTATGAAGATTATGTCCTAAGCAAGGCATCAAGCACGGATGAACAATCCGGAGAGACCCAGGTGGGCAGGGGACTTTATCCGGATGGCTCCAGGGCTAGTAGCATTGCTTTGTATACATTACATTCCTTAAATTTCAACCGGTTTTCATTTACTTTCGGGGGAAGGTATAATTATTTCCATCTTTCAGTACCGGATGAAACCCTTGGAGACATAAAGCTCTCCACTTCTGCATTTATCGGAAGTGCGGGACTCAACTACAAGTTTACAGAGGAACTGAGGTTTGTGTCCTCTATCAGTTCAGGATTCAGGGCTCCGAATATCAATGATATATCGAGTTTTGGCATTGCTGATTTCAGGTATGAAATCCCGAACTATGAGTTAAAGCCTGAAAAATCGGTTAACCTGGATGCCGGATTAAAGCTGCAATCCAGGCGGTATACCGGGAACCTCATCCTTTTCAGAAATAATTTGAATAGCCTGATAGCAAATGTAAAATCAACCTATAACGGAAATGATTCCATAGACGGGGTTCAGGTCTACCAGCGACAAAACTTAAAACAAGCTGTGATACAGGGCGTTGAAGTAGATGGGACTTACAGCTTCCTGCCCTCCCTAACCATATTCGGAAACATCAGCTACACGTACGGAAGAGACCTGGCTACAGATGCTCCCCTGCGACGGATACCTCCCCTTAACAGCAGGATGGGCTTAAAGTATCTGCACGTCAGCAGCTTTCATGCGATCTCAGAATGGGCATATGCAGGGGAACAAACAAGGTTGTCACAGGGCGATATTGACGATAACAGGATACAGGAAGGTGGAACACCATCCTGGAATGTTGTTAATCTCTCTCTCGGATATACCGGAAGTTTCTTCCAGGTAAATGCCGGGATCCATAATATTTTCAATGAAGCATACAGAACCCACGGATCCGGCATTGACGGAAGGGGCAGAAGTATCTGGATCTCACTAAAATTATTTAAGGGGTGGAACTTTAATTAATGCATCATGAGGCATAATCAAATCGTTTTTATCAAGCTCATGCTTATCCTGGTCCAGCCGCGGAAGGGGTATTTACTCTACCTGGCCGGTTAATTAATACCGGGTGTATTGTCCATCACCATCTCCAGGGTGCTTCCATTCATAATGTCCCGGTGATGGACAAACAGCTTGTCTTGCCTTTTTCCGTCCAGGTACACTTCCTGAACAAAACGGTTTTCTTCACTGTTGTTTTTTGTTATCACAATAAAAGTCTTTCCCTCACCAACATCAATCTCAACCCTGTCAAAGAGAGGCCGGCCAATGGTGTAAACAGGATTCCCGGGAGCAACCTGGTAAAAGCCAATGGCATTGAGGATGTACCAGGCAGACATCTGTCCGCAGTCCTCATTACCAATAATTCCATCCGGACCGGCAGAATAGAATTCACGGAATATCCTGTCAATCAGTTCCTGGGTCTTCCAGGCTTGTCCGGCCAGGGTATACAGATAGGCTATGTGATGGCTGGGCTCATTCCCATGGGCATATTGTCCGATCAATCCAGTAATGTCGCCACTGGCATCTTCACCTTCGATCAGTGAAGAGGTTGTAAAGAGTGTATCCAGCTTGCTGACAAATTGATCCCGGCCACCAAATAAGTCAATTAATCCATCAATGTCATGGGGCACGAACCAGGTCCACTGGTATGCATTCCCCTCAACGTATGGAGAGGTCTCATGGCTTGAATATCTTGGATTGAAAGGGGTAACCCAGCTGCCATCACTGTTTTTCCCTCTCATGAACCCTGTGCTTTTATCAAAATAATGCTTGTAGTTCTGTGATCGATCCAGGAAATATGCTGCCAGGGAATCATTTTCACAGAACGTAGCGATCTGCGCGATACACCAATCATAATAAGCCATTTCCAGACCAAAGGAAACCGATTTAGCAATTTCATCAGCTGGAATGTGTCTCCCTTCAATCACGTATTTGTTGTAGGCTGGCATCAGGTTCCTTTTCCTTGGATATACATCGGAAGTCACAGGCCATGGTATATAGGAGGCACTTTTTACAGAGGCTTCCAGGGCAAGCTGCTTATCAATTCCGGGAATCTCCTTTGCAAGGGCATCGGCAATATTGGCTACAGCAGGGTAACCCACCATGGTACCGGTGTAGTTGGATGCCAGGGGCCACATGGGCAAAAATCCACCCTGTTTATATTTCAACAAGAGGTTATTAACCCAGGCAGCCGACCTGGGTTCATCGATGATGGTCATCAGGGGATGGAGGGCCCGGAAGGTATCCCACATGGAAAAAACCGTATAATTGGTCATGCCAGGTGAAGCCCTGTGTATTTTCCAGTCCATTCCCCTGTACCGGCCGTCCGCATCCTGGTATACCATGGGAGCTATCATGGCATGGTAAAGGGCACTGTAGAACTGTGTGAGTTTCCCTTTATCACCGGAGTAAACCCTGATCTTTGACAGGGCCTTTCTCCATGCATCCTCGGCTCCTTGCTGTACCTTTTCAAAATCCCAGCCAGGCAGTTCTGCCAGCATGTTGTTCCTGGCACCCTCAACATCCACAGGGGATATGCTGACCTTTATGAGAAGGGGCTCATTGTCCGGGAGCTCTTCAAAACTGAGATAGGCATATACACTGTCTCCTTTGAATATATGGTCCTGTCCGGAGTGTTCTTCATCCGAAATTACCGTATCAACAATGAAAGAACTGGAAAACTCGGCATAAAAGTAGACCCTGTGGTCGAATGCCCAGCCTGTGGAATGTTTTACTCCCCTGATGTGCTTCTGATCGATGATCTCGATCTCATTATACACATTATCGTGTCCCCAGGTTCGCTGGAGAATATGCCCGATATCCAGCAAGAGGCGCTTTTTTTCCCCGGGACCGTATTGGTATCTGTGAAACCCAACCCTCTCGGTGGTTGTTAACTCTGCCTGAACATCATAATTAACAAACCTCACTGAATAATAGCCCACACGGGCCTGCTCACCGGTTTTATTAAATACAGCCACCGGCTTCTGTTCATCATCCCCGGTGAAGGGCAGGATAAGGATATCGCCCATATCCCCTATCCCTGTTCCGCTTAAATGCGTATGTGAAAATCCAAATATTGTACTGTCACCATAGTGATACCCGCTGGAAGCATCCCATCCGTTGAGCCGTGTATCGGGACTCAATTGTACCATTCCGTAAGGCAATACGGGCCCGGGAAAAGTATGACCGTGAAATCCTGTTCCAATGAATGGATCAACATATTCCAGCAGATCACCCTGCTCATCTGGAATCCCATCCCCATTCGATCCGCAACCGAAGAGAAACAGCAATCCCGTGAGACATCCTGGAATAATTAATTTACTGTAAACCATATCCAGGGATTTGATCAGATCGCGTCTTTTCCAGTTTTTTATTTCCATGACGATAAGTATTAATCCAGTCCAGCATCTGTCATGGCTCAATTCACCTTCTGATCCTGTCCGGCGAATAAGGCTCCTTTTGCTTGCTATTTTGCCGGCCCAAGATGGTATTTATATTTAAGAGAAGTTCAGATAATTACTTTTTCTCCTCTTTCTTCCTTTCAGCTTTGAAGGATATGGTTCCTTCACTGTAGCTTGCCGTTCCATTGATGGTTTCTTTGGTAACGGTTCCTTTTATGCTGACCGGCTCACCCTCAATATATACCTTAAAGGAAGTCTGGTCCTTTTCCAGAACAACATCACGGCCCTTGATCTCATAGGACTCACCATAAACTATCTTTGTAGTATACTCCTTGCCTTCCTTTTCAATTACAATATCCCCCGAATTATACTCATATGGAGCAGCTTCCGCATAAAAGCTCCATGTTCCTACTGGATCTACCTTTTTTTGTGCAAATAAGTTAGCGCTTGATGATACAATCAGTACGATCAAAATTAAAGATTTCGTAAATTCATAATGCTGAATGTTTAAGTAAAAAACAATAAAAATATAAAACATTTGCCTTATCGACAGTATCCGCAGGTAATGCTTATGCATATATGGGATGGAACAGACAGCCTGGGCACCATGGTTCAGGGGAGTACTTCAAGTTTGCATTTATCCAGAAAAACCAGTCAATAAAATGAAATAAATTTTATTCCTCAATAATTATATTCTTCAGAGTAGTGATAAAAGATTCCAATTCCTCAACCATAATTGTTACATCATTCCGGTTTTAATGAAATGCTTATTAAACCGGCCGATTAATTGTAAGTGCTTACTTGTTTGATAGCCATATTTGATTGCCAATGCAGATAGCATGTAGAACATACCGTAATAATCCACTAGAACCCTTACCTCTTC
>DAOUVF010000078.1 GCA_030667765.1 Bacteroides sp. | reverse complement strand
AGCACAAGCAGGCCACCAGGTCGTCTTAAACGTTTCTGTTGCAGATTCCCTCCAGGATAAGTTCCAGTCAGATGGCAGGCTGTTTATATTTATCAGTGAAAATCCTTACGGAGAACCCCGGTACCAGCTCTGGCCCGTCAGTCCCATGAAAAACCACATATTCGCCAGGAACTATGGGGACTGGAAAGCGGGCGGGAAATTAAAGATCCAGGTCTTATGGGACCAGGATAAGGTAGTATCCCGCATCAATGCGGCGGGTAATCTTTACAGTAAGGTTCAATCTGTTAATATCGACAAGGACCAGGACCAGGAGATAGTGATCCGGCTTGAACAGGAAATCCCACCCCTTAGAATGACCGATCATAAATTCGTGAAAATGGTTGATATGAAGAGTGATACACTGAGCTCCTGGTGGGATAAACCGGTTAAACTGAAGGCATCAGTGTTATTGCCTTCAGGTTATTTTGACAATCCTGAAAGACGCTACCCGGTCCGGTACAATGTGGCGGGGTACGGGGGAAGGTACAACAGGGTCAACCAACTGGTCAGGGAACAGAGCAAATTCAGCCAGTGGTGGTTCTCAGGGGAAGCACCCCAGGTCATCAATGTATTCCTGGACGGGGAGGGGCCTTTTGGTGACAGTTACCAGGTGGATTCAGAAAACAACGGACCATACGGTTATGCACTGATCCATGAATTGATCCCGTATATTGAAGACGCTTACAGGGGACTGGGAACAGGGGAGTCAAGGTTCGTGGATGGCTGCTCCACCGGGGGCTGGGTATCCCTGGCGCTGCAGATCTTCTACCCTGATTTTTTCAACGGGGCTTTTTCCTACAGTCCCGATGCCGTTGAATTTGAAAACTATCAGACTATCAATATCTACAGGGATAAAAATGCATTTTACAATGAATGGGGCAATCCCCGGCCGGTGGCAAGGGATATTACAGGGGATCCCATAATCCAGATGCAGAAGTTCATCCAGCTGGAGAATGTCCAGGGTTCCTCCAATACCTACCTGAATTCCGGCCAGCAGATCGGCGCCACACAGCCCTTTACAGTCCCATGGGAGAAAACGGATTGCCCGCACCGCTGTTTGATCCACTCACAGGTGAGATAGACCCTGATGTTGCGGAATACTGGAAATGATAGCTGACAAACTAAAAAATGAATCAGAATAAATGGAAACCCGCTTAGTTAATTTACATGGATATAAGGATTGCATTGAAATACGCAATGGAGATTCCAGGGTAGTCCTTGAGCCCAATTGTGGAGGAAGGATACTTTACTATGAGTATAAAGGGGCGAATGCACTCTATATAAATCCGGCGGACGACGGGTACCTG
This sequence comes from Bacteroides sp., assembly GCA_030667765.1. Lineage (GTDB taxonomy): Bacteria > Bacteroidota > Bacteroidia > Bacteroidales > SM23-62 > SM23-62. The sequence continues at coordinate 8,178 of DAOUVF010000078.1, read as the reverse complement.
CTTGAAAGCGGTAAATCCCCGGCCACACCGCTCAGTCCATGTGCAGGCCGCTGCGACATCGGTCCCGAGATGACCACACCGCCGCATCCTGATCTCTGGCTGGGAAACTGGATAGCCCTGATCCAGGAGGACCAGTCGGTGGAGATGACCAGCATGATGGATCATGAAACAGGTATACAACTGACAAGGACCGTTTCACTTGAAGAACATTTTGCAAAACTCAAATTCACTCAAAGCATCCTCAATATCTCTGAGTCGCCCAAGCAATACTTTCACTGGTCACGAACTTTCTGCAAAGGAGGCGGTATTGCCATTGCCCCGGTCAATCCAAACAGCCGCTTCCCCAATGGATATATCACTTATGGTCCGGGTGATATCATCAATTACCGGCCTGAATGTGAACCAAATGTTTGCATCCATGATGGACTCCTGCAGATATTCGGTCCGCCGTCTACAAAAAAAATTGCCATGGACCTTTCGGAGGGATGGCTGGCTTACCTGACCATGGATTCCCGTTTATTTGTCAAGAAATTTCCGGTATATCCCGGCAGGGTATATGGAGAAATAGCCGCCAATAATATGTCGTTCTGGTATAATGATGAGGAAACATGCGAGATAGAACCCCTTGGTCCGCTGGAAGTCATCCAGCCTAGCTATGAGGCCAGCTTTACTGAAACCTGGTACCTTATGGAATATGACTATCCGGGGAGAACAGCAGTCAAGTCTTCGGATATCCGGAAGATCATTGATATTTTGGTGATGTAACATCCTAAAACCTTAAACATGGACCGCAGAAACTTTTCGAAACTCAGTCTTTTGATGGGGGCAGGTGCCCTGACAGGGATCAATGCGGGATGCACCGGGACCAGTGAAAGAATCAGTAAAGGGCTCTATACCGAGCCTGCCAGAAGGCTACCCACAAGGGAATTCGATGTGGTTGTCGCAGGCGGTGGTACCGCCGGTGTGGTGGCTGCCATTGCAGCCGCACGCCAGGGAGCAAAGACCATGCTGATAGAAGCAAAGGGTTATCCAGGCGGTACAGCCACAGAAGGAGGCACGGCCATACATTCCTACTATAACCTGTGGAAGGCATTCCCCGGAGTGGAAAAACGGCAGGTGGTAAAGGGGATTCCCTCAGAGATCATTGACCGCCTGATGCTGGTGGGAGGCACCACGGGCCATGCTGAAATGGACAGGGGATTCGATTACGATTCAATCTGCACGGCAGTTGACACGGAATTATACAAGCTGGTCACCTTCGAGATGCTGGTAGAGGCCGGTGTCCATGTAGCGGTGAACACCCTCTGTGCCGGGGCCATTACCAGGGGCACAGAAGTGAAGGGGGTTATCACCGAAAGCAGGAGCGGCCGGGAAGCCATCCTGGCACGATCATTCGTGGATGCCACTGCTTACGGTGACCTGGCAGCACATGCAGGGGCGGAATTCACAGTGCCCGATGATTATGATTCCTGTAATGCCTTTGGTCTGGGAAACGTAAGCATGGAAAAATATTATGCCTTCCTGCAGAAGTATGATGCAATCGGGCAGATGGCACATGGACTTCGCAGCGGGAAGGAAGGTCAGCTGGTGCGCCTGAGCGGACTCGGGGTAAATCTCCCGGAAGAGTACAACGAGGAAGCCAAAAAGATCGGGTTTTCAAGCACTACCACAACCGTGCATGATAATTACCTTATGTTCATCAAGATCAATCTGAAGGTGGAGGGCAGTGTCATTGACCGGGATGATATCGCCAGGGCAGAACTGCTGCTGAGACAGCGCCAGTACAGGAGCATAGAGTTGATCAAAAGATTCATCCCCGGTTGTGAGAATGCATTCATTGCCCGTACCAGTCCATCCCTGAATATACGCCGTGGCAGGCTGATCACCTGTGATTATGATATCACCCATGAGGATGTGATAGAGGCCAGGCATTTCGATGACGAGGTCTATGTTTACGGATTCCATGATTCAGCACCCAGGCTTCAGATCAGGGATGGCGGCACTTACGGGGTGCCATTCAGGGCTTTGCGTGCAAAGGGACTTGATAACCTCATGCTGGCCGGCATGATGGTAACCTCTGACCGTCGCGCACACATGTCTACCAGGAACACGGTAAGTGTGATGTCTATGGGACAGGCCACCGGGACGGCGGCAGCCCTCTGCGCACAGAAAGATTGCGGAACGCGGGACCTCAACTATACCGAGTTAAAGGATGCACTGGTACAGGGAGGAGTTTATTTCGAAAGCTAATATACATGCTAAAAACTTTAGACATATGATAGCAAATAGAAACGGCCTTTCCAGGACTCAATCGGTATTCCTTGTCCTGTTAAGGATTTTTGTAGGATGGCACCTGCTATATGAAGGCATTGCAAAGATGCTGATACCGGACTGGACATCAGCCGGATACCTGGAAAATTCAAGATGGATATTCTCAGGCCTTTTCCATTCCATGGCTGCCAGCGAGGGAGCCCTGGCGGTAGTTGATTTATTGAATGTATGGGGACTCACACTGATCGGACTGGCACTGATGCTGGGACTCCTGACCCGCTATGCAAGCATTGCAGGTATGGCATTATTATCCCTGTATTATGTAGCCAATCCACCTTTTTTCGGGACTGATTTTGGTATTCCGCTGGAAGGGCATTATCTTTTTATCAACAAGACCTTTGTTGAGATCGTAACCCTCGGAGTGCTGGCTGTATTCCCGAGCGGACTTTACTTCGGACTTGACCGGTTCATCCGTGCTGCAGGTAATGCAAAGCGCTCCCGTTCAGAGGACAGACCGGATAAAGAGAAAAAGGCCGGAAACATGCTTGATGAGAACGCTGTGCCCGATTCACTGCACCGCCGGGAGATCCTGAGGTACCTGGCGATGGTCCCGGTACTCGGCGCCTTTGCCTGGGGCGCGGCCAGAAAATACCAATGGAATTCGGTGAATGCCGTATCCGGTGCCACCATCAAAGTCAGCGACAGCAAGCTCAAGGACCTGAAAGGAGAACTCCCCCGTGGAAAGATCCTTGACAGGCAGATCAGCCGGATCTTTATCGGGGGAAACCTGATCGGTGGCTGGTCCCACTCCCGCGACCTGATCTATGTAAGTTCCCTTTTCAAGGCCTACAATACTGAACGGAAAGTATTTGAAACCCTGGCCCTGGCGGAAAATGCCGGGATAAATGCCATAAATATAAGCCACAGACAGCTGCCCCTGATCAACAAGTACAAGCGGATCTTTGGCAGCAGCCTGCAAACCATGACGCAGGTTCATCCGACGAAGGATAAACTATATGAAGATATAGATTCGGTGATCGATCAGGGGGTTGACCTGATACAGATACAGGGGAACTGTTGCGACTGGAGAGTCAGGGACGGGGAAATAGATGTGCTGGCCAAAAGCCTGGACTATATCAAACAGCAGGGTTATCCGGCAGGTATGGGTGCCCATTCCGTGCAGGCGCTGATAGCCTGTGATGAAGCAGGAATTGAACCTGATTTTTTCATGAAGACCTTCCACCACGATAAATACTGGTCGGCTCACCCCGTTGAGAACCGCATACCATTCTCTGTTGACGGGGATAGGTCGGAGGACCATGATGAGTTCCACGACAATATGTTCTGCCTCTTTCCCGAAAAGACTGTTGAATTCATGAATAAAAAGAAGATCCCATGGATTGCCTTTAAAGTACTTGCCGGCGGTGCCATCCATCCCGAAGCAGGATTCAAATATGCCTTTGAGAACGGTGCCGATTTCGTCTGTGTGGGCATGTTCGATTACCAGGTAGTGGACGATGTGAATATTGCCATCGACACATTGTCGAATCTGAAGGGCAGGCAGCGCGAATGGTATGGTTAAAACTTAATCAAATGCAAAAAAACATTATTGTCGTTTTCCTGGGATTGATGATCCTGGCGTCCTGTACAACATCAGATATGCCCGGATCCGTAAAAATCAAATACGATGGGGAAGTCCCACAGGTCCTTTTTGCCATCGACAACATAAGCAAGGCCTGTAAATCGAAGAAGATCAAGGTGATGGATCAGGATACAGATAAAGAGCCTGCCCTGATGATCAATATGATCATTGATCCGGCCCTCGGTTTTGAGGCTTACCGTATCGACCAGCAGGAAAACAGCATTGTGCTGGCCGGAGGCGATGCCAATGGATTAATGTATGCCGGCATTGACCTGACGGAAATGATCCTCCTGGGAAAGGACCTTCTATCCATTGGATCCATAGTGCAAAAACCATATATCAGGCACAGGGGACTCCGATACAATATCCCCCTGGACGCCCGTACCCCCAGTTATGACGACACCGGCGATGCCGCACAGAAAAACATTGAAACCATGTGGGAATGGGATTTCTGGAAGCAGTACCTGGACCATATGGCACTGAACAGGTATAACCTCCTCACCATCTGGAGCCTTCACCCCTACCCTTCCTGGATCAGGGTGCCCGAGTATCCCGAAGTGGCCCTGGCCAATGTTACTGTGTACAATAAGCCCATCAATAACTGGACGGACATGAAATGGAAGGAGGAAGGGATACAGGAACCGGAAAACCTTACAGTTATAAAAGAAATGAGCGTGGAAGAGAAGACCGAACACTGGAAAAAAGTATTCCAGTATGCGGAAGACCGGGGCATTGACATATACCTTTTCCACTGGAATGTGTTTGTCAACGGGGCGGAAGGCAAACATGGCATCAGGTGGCAGCAGGACCATCCCATTACCGTTGATTATATCCGGAAATCCGTCAAACAAACCCTGCTGACCTTTCCCAATATCAAAGGGATCGGTGTTACAGCAGGTGAGCATATCAACCGGGAACTCACCGGCAAGTACAAAACCGAGAACTGGATGTGGCATACTTACGGACAGGGGATCATGGATGCAAGGGCTGAAAACCCGGACCTGGATGTGAGGTTCATTTTCCGCCGTCACTGGAGCAACCTTGAGGATATTGCTGAAGCATTCAAAGATTATCCAACTGAGATTGAAACCTCCTTCAAATATTCCCGTGCACATATGTACTCCTCCACGAAGCCACCATGGTTCGACAAGATCTACCGGGAAATTGTAGAAGACCACGATATACCCTGCTGGCTGAATGTCAGGAATGATGATATATTCACTTTCCGCTGGGGTGATCCCGAATATGCGAGCGAATATATCAAGAATGTCCCCTATGATCTGATCCCGGGATTTTATATGGGACCGGACGGGTATGTATGGGGAAGGGAATTCATCAGCAAGAAGCCCCAATCACCCAGGCAGCTGGCGGTTGATAAACATTGGTACCGGTTCCGGATATGGGGAAGGACCGCTTACAATCCAAACCTGGACTCCGGATACTGGTCTGACCAGATCAGCTTAAGGTTCCCGGATGTGGATGCAGAACATCTTTACCATACATGGAAGGCAAGCTCCGATATTATTTCTCTGGTGGATAAGATCCATTTCAGGCAGAATGACTACCAGTTTTCCCCCGAGGGATGTTTTGACGTGAGAAAGTTCCATGATGTCGATTTCTTCATTGCTGTGGCTGCCATGCCCCTGCAGGGGGTGATCTCAATATCAGACTATGCCAGGGATCCTGAAAACCTGGACGGGATGACCCCCTTCGATATTGCCACCCGCCTGGACGCAGCCGCCAAAACCATGATCGAAGGGGCAGCTGCCGTTGATCCAGGCAACAATGTGGAACTCGGTGAAACACTGGGGGACATGACGGCCCTGGGCAACCTTGGACATTATTATGCCCAGAAGATCAGGGGAGCCACCCACCTGGCCATGTACCGCTGGTCAGGCAAAGAGGACGATAAAACCCATGCTGTTACCGAACTCCGAACGGCCATCGGATACTGGGAGCAGTATGCCGAAACTGCCAATGCCCAGTACCATACCCAGCTATATGCACGCACCCAGGAACTCAACTGGGATGCCCTGCTTGAGTTTGTAAAGAAAGATGTTGACATCGCCCGCACAGCCATGCAGGGAGAATCCATTGAGATCCTGCATGATAATATACTTTGGAAAAGAGATACCAGGAGATTTTAATAACCCGGCAGGAGGACTACCAGAGATGATGTACCATTGATTTGATGTCTTCCCGGTAGATCTCATCCACCTCGTAAGATTCATATTCTGTCAGATCGTGGATATCATCCGCAAGCAGGTTGGATGTCACCTGGTCCGGCCGTGATGCCCCGGGTATCACACAGCTTACCTCTTCATGCATGAGTATCCACCGCAGGGCCTGTGGAGCCAGGTTTTTCACTCCCGGGAATGCCTTTTTCAGCTTGTCTACAGCCTTGAGTCCAACATCATACGGGATCCCTGCAAAAGTTTCCCCCTTATCGAACATGACCCCGTTGCGGTTGAAATGCCGGTGATCCATTTTTTCAAACTTCGTGTCTTTTCTGAACTTCCCCGATAACAATCCGCTGGCAAGAGGGACCCTCACAATAATGCCTACATTTTTCTTACGGGCCAACCTGAAAAACCTGTCCGCCGGACGCTGGCGGAACATATTGAAGATGATCTGCACGGTGGTGACATTATCATATTCAATTGCTTTCAACCCTTCTTCCACTTTTTCCACACTGACACCGAGGTGCCGGATCTTTCCCTCCTCTTTAAGGCGATCAAACAATTCAAAAATTTCGGGATGGTAATAAACTTCCGTTGGCGGACAATGCAACTGGATCAGGTCAAGCGTATCAAGTTGCATGTTTTTCAGGCTGTCTTCCACAAACTGCCTGATCCCCCCGGGAGTAAAGCCATTATCTGTGGGCTTAGCGGTCCGCCTGCCACACTTGGTCGCGACATAGATTTCTTCAGACCGGCTCTTCAGCAACCTGCCGATGGCTTTTTCACTTTCCCTGTTCCCGTATAAATCAGCCGTATCGATGAAGTTAATGCCCTTGTCCACGGCCAGGTTCAGTATACGATCTGCATTGCCGTGATCAAAGTCCGATCCCCATTTGCCACCAACCTGCCAGGTTCCGAGTGAGATCCAGGAAACCTCAAAGCCTGTTTTTCCAAGTAATCTGTATTTCATGGTATTTTGTTTTTACTAATTTACACAAAGAATTGATAATTTAACACCCCAAGCATATACCAAAACCTAACAAATGATGAAAAAAGCATTATTACCAGTCATTCTCCTCCTGGCTGTCATATCCTGCAAGGAAGGGATCAGCAATAAGAAGAAAACAATCGTTGAGATCCAGGGAGATCAATTTTTTATCAACGGTAAACCAACTTATGAAGGCAGATCCTGGCAGGGTTTTCCTGTAGAAGGACTCCTCATGAATTCAAGGATGGTCCAGGGACTCTTTGATGACGAAAATCCTGAAACAGCTGTAAAATGGAAATATCCTGATACCGGGGAATGGGATCCTGACCGCAATACAGATGAATTCGTAGAGGCCATGGAGGACTGGTATGGCCACGGATTGCTCTCATTTACCGTAAACCTGCAGGGGGGAAGTCCCATGGGCTATGGTAACGAGGGCTGGCAGAACTCTGCCTTCGATGCACAGGGAGCACCACGGGAGGCCTATTTTGAAAGACTTTCACGAATCCTGAAAAAGGCCGATGAACTGGGAATTGTACCCATACTTGGGATCTTCTATTTCGGGCAGGACCAGTACCTGGAAGGGGATGATGCCATCTATGCGGCCATTGATTATACGATGGACTGGCTGTTTGAAAGCGGCTACAGGAATATCCTTATTGAAGTTAACAATGAATGCAATATTAGCCGCTGGGACCATGAGATATTGACTGATCCGCATGTACATGCACTGATATCCTATGTCAGGGCAAAAGAGAAGGACGGTTACAGCTTCCTGACCGGAACCAGTTACGGAGGTGGAGCCATACCCTCACCTGAAGTTGTGGAAGCCTCTGATTTTGTTTTGATCCATGGCAATGGAGTGACTGAACCAGAAAGGATCACAGAAATGGTTCAGCAGGTCAAGGCCTTGTCTGCGTATACGACCAAACCCATCCTGTTCAATGAGGATGACCATTATGATTTTGACCAGTCCATGAACAACATGGTGGCAGCTGTCCAGGCTTACGCCTCCTGGGGATTCTTTGATTTCCGCAGGGATGGAGAGGAGTTCAATGAAGGTTACCAGAGTGTGCCGGTGGACTGGCAGATCAGTT
>DAOUVF010000435.1 GCA_030667765.1 Bacteroides sp. | reverse complement strand
GCCGGTGGCTTCATCAGCTCCTTTGACCTGTACACTACGCTGGCACAGGGATTTTGTTTCAGCCGTTATAATGCGGGACTGATAGGCAGTACCGCTTACCTGAACAGGCCAATCCTTCAGGTAGGAAGATATAATGGCAACTTCCCGTTTAAATTAATATTGTCAGGGGTATACAATGATCAAGCATTCTCCGAGGAGATCACAGTTGAGGCCGAAGATATATACCCTTCCGACACTGTCGCAAAACAGATATGGTCAGGCATGTATATACAATCCCTCGAACAATCTTCCGCCTCCAATGAACTCGTAGGAGAAATCATCAGCGAAAGCCTGGAAAACCGTATCCTGACTTACTATACGGCCTTCCTGACATTGGAACCTGGCATGGTGATAGAAGAGATTGATCAGGAGGATCAGTTCCGGGAAGGAGGTGAGTTCGTCATTGATGTGGAGGAAGAATTACCAGGGCTTGCAGCTATCTCATTGGCAGCTTATCCTAATCCATTCTCTGCAGAGATCACATTCAAATTGGAGATCCCTGCGGATGAGTACGATGAAAATGCCAGCCTGCGGATCTATAATACATCCGGTCAGCTGATGCAGATCATAAATCTGAGCGATTATCCTGCAGAAGAGCAAATCACGATTACCTGGGATGGCAAAAACGGATCGGGTGAAGAAATTAAACAGGGGATCTATATTGTGAGGTACCTTTCAAAAAATGCCGCGAAAACAATACGGGTTGTAAAGGTCCGGTAGCTGCCTCAGGCCTTCTCAATCTCCAGGATCCTCACCAGGCTTTGCAGGTCGGGCACCTCCAGGTCAGGATACTCGAGGGGATCGGTGCGCTCCGGTTCTCCATAACGGTTTACCCAAGCTGTGTTAAGTCCCAATTGGTTGGCGGGTATAATATCGTGATATATGCTTTGGGCAACATGAAGATGTTCCTGCTTTTCGATATTAAAAACCTCGAGGGCCCTTTGAAAATTCCGATGATCGGGCTTGTATGATCCGATTTGCTGGGCTGTAACAATGAAATCAAATTCCACCTCAAGCAGTTTGTTGCTTACTGAGAATAATTCATCGTCAACATTGGATATGATGGCCAGTTGGAATTTTTCTTTCAGTTGTTTAAGGCTCCGGACCGTATCGGGAAAGGGTTTCCATTCAGAAAAACGGTCTGATAACAGATACCTGGAAGCAGGATCGAGGGAAAACCGGAGGTCTTCAGCCATCAACTCAATAACCTGCGCAAGAATTTCCCGGTACGGAAGAAAACTGACTGAGATCATTTTCCGGTCAGCTTCCAGGAATGCACTGAACAATTCCTCACGGCTGAAACTCAGCGGAGTATCTTTGAAAAATGATTCAAGGATGCTCAGTACGCTTTCTTTCCAGTCAATCAGAGTACCATAACAATCAAAACTCAGCAAGCGAATTTTTTGATAGTCCATTTTCAGAAATTTTATAGCATATTAATGGTAAATCCACCATCTACGGCTATGCTCTGTCCGGTAATATAGGATGCTGCCGGCATGCATAAAAAGGTAACCAGGTCAGCCACCTCATGAGGTTCTCCTACCCTTCTCATGGGTGTTCTGTCATGAATTTCCTGCAGGAAATCTTTATCGGCCAGTATATGTTCCACGAGCGGGGTCTTGATATAAAATGGTGCCACGGCATTTACCCGGATCCCGTGTTCCGCCCATTCGACAGCAAGGTTCTTGGTCAGCTGTATCATGGCTGCCTTGGTGGCACCGTAAACGGAACCTGTCCTGATATGATTGATCCCGGCGACCGAAGAATTAAAGATAACACTTGCCTTGCCCGAACTTTTCAGCAAAGGCAGGATCTTCCTCGACAGATCAAAGGCAGAAATGAAGTTGGTATCCATAATGAGCTTGATCTGTTCCTCTGTGTAATCCTCGATTTTATTGCGGATATTTGTCCCGACATTATTTACCAGAATATCCAGTTTTTGCACCCGCTTGTTTACAAAATCAATTATTTTCTCCCGGTCCGCCTGCTGGCTTACATCCGCCCGTATACCATGATAGCTTTTTGAAGGATCTTTCAGTTCGCTCTCCATCCGGGCAATATCCTCCTTATTCCTGGCAACAAAAAAAACTTCTGCACCCCATGACAGGAATGAATCCACCATGGCTCGTCCCATCCCTTTGGTACCACCGGTTACAAGGGCTGTATTTCCTTCGAGTGTCCATCTTTTATTCATATTAATCCTCCATTTATGTTTTAATTTCCAGAGCGGTCTTACGAATGAGTTTCCAGGCCTCCTGCACATGCTCTCTTGTCACATGGGTCTGGGCAATGACCATACGCAGGGTTACCAGTCCCAATACCCTGGTATGAGTCAGGTAGATCCGTCCACTTTCATTTAATTTTTGCATGAGGGCCATATTGGCTGCATTGACTTCATCTGAAGATTTTGCGGCATCCGGACGGTATCGAAAACAGACCAATGCAAGATGCTGGGGATCCAGCAGCTCAAAACCAGGTTCAGAGAGGATCTGTTCGCCCAGTTCCCGGGCCCAGTTGATATGGTCCTGCACTTTCTGCCTGATCCCTTCCACCCCGTAATCCCGGATCACAAACCAGAGTTTGAGGGCCCTGAACCGTCTGCCCAGCTGTACCCCCCAGTCACGATAATCCTTGACAGTCCCGCGTGTCCCGGTCTTCAAATATTCCGGAAGGATCTCAAAGGCCCAGACAAGGGCTTCTGTGTCCCTTACAAAATAAGCTGAACAATCAAAATTGGTAAACATCCACTTGTGGGGATTGAAGACAAAACTGTCCACCTGCTCAATGCCCTCAATCATCCATCGCTGTTCCGCAAGCACCAGGGCAGTACCTGCAAAAGCAGCATCTACGTGGAGCCAGAGATCATACTCCTTGCATATATCAGCCATCGGCTGGAGCGGATCGATGGCCAATGTCCCTGTGGTGCCCAGTGCAGCCACTACACAGAGGGGAATGTAACCACTACGGATATCATC
>DAOUVF010000423.1 GCA_030667765.1 Bacteroides sp. | reverse complement strand
TGCATTCTTATTCAAATCGTCCCTGTCTTTCAGGATGCGTTGTTCTACCACATTGGCATTGTCAATAGGATAAAATTAAATAGTTATATAAACCAACGCGATTTAATATGTGATCGTAGAAAAATAGAGTTTGAGCAAAAAATCCTTCCCCAAAAACTCGACAATTTTTAATTGTAGTTAGTAACTTGAATGATGAAACTTTTTTTATCTAATCCATCATTTCTTCAAGTAATTGCCTGGCTTTAACGGAGCCATAGCGGGCGGCTTTCTCAAGGTCCGACCTTGCTCCATCCTTGTTTTGCAATTTCAGCCGGCACAGGCCTTTCATATACCAGATCCGGGGATTGAATGGATCCAAGTCCAGTGCCATAGTGAAATCATTCAGTGCATACGCATAAGTATCCGTGTTCAGGTAGGTTTTACCGCGTGCCTCAAAATACATGGCTTCACCTGTATCAAGCGCAAGGCAGCGGTTGAAGCAGCCCAGGGCCTTCAGGTAATTCCTGTCATCAAAATAAATTTCGCCGCAGATGAAATGGGCCTCCGCACTGGCCGGGAAATATTCCAGGTATTGAAGAATATTCTCTGTGGCTTCAGGGTAGTTCCCGGCGGACTGATTCAAAAGACCCAGCCGTTTATACAAGTTGAGCTTTTCAGGTTGGAGCCTGAGCGTACGTTCAAGATCCTTTATGCCCTCCGTGTACTTTTCCTGTTGTATATAAGCTTCAGCCCTTCCCTGGTAGTAGGCCGCAGGCCCCGAAATCTGTATGGCCTGGCTGTAAGCCCTTATGGCATCCTGGTGATTTCCCATCAGGAACAGGATATGTCCCTTTTCCGCATATAACTCATCCCGGCGCTGGTTTTCACTAAGTCCTTCTTCAATTTTTTCCAGTGCCGCTACGTAATCTCCGGAACGCCGGAGGTACGCAACTTCGAATTCAAGGTTTTCAACCTCGGAATACCAGGTCTGTCTCCAGAGTGCCTTCCAATCGGTTGTTTCTTCAATGGATGCAAAGGCGGAGTCCAGCAGGATCTCATGCCTGGGCCTTTTAAACCCTGACTTCAGGTGTTTTTCGAGGTACTGGACTGCAGGTGCTGCCTGGCCTGTTATGGCAAAAGACCGGGCCAACATGTAATTCCCCTTTCCGCTTTCCATCCTGTTTGCTTCCTTTGCAGATTCTATGGCCAGCTGGTATGCACCTGATAAATAGTGTATTTCGGCCAATTTTAGAAGTAGTTCGGGATTCGCTCCTTTGGTTTCAATGGCCGTGGTGAACAAGACCCTGGCACCCTGAAGATCCCCTTCTTCCAGCCTGGCTATTCCCGAAAGGTAAGGGTCCTGTGCCCCAAGGTAAGCACCTGCCAGGTTCAGGATCAATAATATGGCAGTCCACTTTTTCAGCATCGTCTGTAATTTTCCTCTCATTTGATGACCGGGTTTACTACATCCGCTTCCGTGAATACGTAGACAAACCCAACCATGTTCCTGACCTCCAGTCCGGTCAGCCTTTGTTCATACACATCACATACATAATAGTATACACCTGGTGAAACGAGCCTGTCGGTATTCATAAGTTTGCCATCCCAGTTGATATACGGATCTTCTGTTTTATAGACCAGCATACCCCAGCGACTGTAGATCTTTATATCCACCCGTTCAACAAAGGAGTAGGCATAGGGCCGGAAATAGTCATTGATCCCGTCCCCGTTAGGTGTAAATACATTGGGAAGAAAGTAACCAATGCAATTATCGACACATGCCAGTATAGAAAAATTGCTTTCATTGTTGAATGAATCAACGGCGATAACCGCATAGCACGCGGCCAGGCTGCCCGGAGGAAAATGGGTATAGCTTGTGTCATCCTCGGAAAGCGTACTGTCGATTAAAACCAGGTCTCCGCCAAGGACAGGCGTATAATAGATATAGTATTTCACCACATCATCAGCACAACTTTGATTGGGATTGGTCCATGTGAGCAGATTATAAGAACTGTCGCAGAAAGATTCTACGGTAAGGTCCGGGGGACAGGGAGGGATGGTGTCAAGGGGCGTTCCGCAGGCAGCATGTGTGAAATTAATTGAAGCATAATTTATATCGTTCACACTGCGCCATCCCATGGTTTTAACCTGGTAGCAGTACTCCACCCCGTTTAGGAGTCCATCGTCCACATACGAACTGGAACCTGAGATGCCGATGGAATCAAAGTCCTGGCTGTCAGGTCCCTTCCGGTAGATGATATATTCGTTGTTTACCCAGGGCGTATTTTTACGGACCCGCACAATGTTGGCATTGTCTGTTTCATCAATCTCGAGCCAGGTGGTGGATACAACTTCCTGCTGGCCGATCAAAAAGCGGTTACCCGGTTCATCGTTGTATAATTCAAGTTTATAGGAATAAGGGAAATTCACGGTGTTCAGGGGTGTGTCAAGAAAGGTGGTGTCATCCAGGTCACTGGTGGTAAAGGAATGTATCTGCTGCAGATTATTTCCCCAGGCATCGAGGTCCGAACGGTAAAGTATGTATTCATAGGGACCATTGGCAGGTATGGTATCCAGTCCCCGGGGTTTGGCCCATGATATGAACACCGATCCGGCCTGATCCACATCTGTAACACTTGCCTGCAACACAGCGGGAGTTCCGGGGATCAAAACATCACAAACCTCTTCGGAAGGGTATCCGGGTACGTCATTGGCATATAGGGCCACGACCATATAGCAGTATTCAATGCCCTGCTGAAGTCCCTCTCCATCATTATTATCAAGGAACATGGTCTCGGTTCTGGACCCTGTAGTGCCGATGAGCTCATAGCCAAGATCCGCAGGCACACCGCCGGAACAGGAATCAGGCTGGTAATTGATGCTGCCGTTCCTCCTGTAGATCTCATACCCGACCACATTCTGGCACTCACAGCTGTCCCATCTGACCTCTATGTAATTGGCGCTTGCCCGGGTCCGCAGATTCTTGGCTGCCGGTCCCAGCACCTTGATATTGAAATTGCTGATGTCAACGAGTTTCAGGCTGGGATTGTCATCCTCCGCCTTGATTATTACGTTATAGGGTTGAAGGCGCACATGATTGCAGGTGGTCTGCCAGGAAAACCGTGACACGGAAAATCCCCTGCAGGTTACAAT
>DAOUVF010000095.1 GCA_030667765.1 Bacteroides sp. | reverse complement strand
TCTTGATCCTTTCTTTGATTCAAAAGGATACATCACCCCTTCTGAATTCAGCAGGTTTTGCAGCCAGACCGTCCCGCTTGCACGCATGGATAAGAGGGTATTCACAAATGATGAAACCTTCCACGCCGAGATTGAAATGTCTCATTTTGGAGAGCAGCCATTATCTGACCTGGATTTGATTTGCCGGATATTGAATGCCTCTGGTGAAATCCTTCACCAGGCCGTGCTGGAAATAGATAATATACCTATTGATAATGCCCTGCCTGTCGGATCCATTGACTTTGATTTACAGGATATTACTGCTGCCCAAAGACTGACTCTGGAAGTTATTGCAGAAGGTACAAGCATTTCAAACAGCTGGGATTTCTGGGTCTACCCTTCTGATATCGAACCAAACCGGGGCGAGGTATATATCACCAAGCGGTTGGACGGTAAGGCAGAGGGCATACTGGAGGATGGGGGATCCGTTTTACTGCTCAGCTATGGAAAAATCAGGGAGGACATGGGTGCCAGGGTTGAAATCGGGTTTTCCAGCATTTTCTGGAATACGGCCTGGACAAGGGGCCAGGCGCCGCATACGCTTGGAATACTTTGCAATCCGGATCACCCGGTGTTCAGTGAATTCCCTACAGAATACCACAGCAACTGGCAATGGTGGGATCCCGTATCCCACTCCCAGGTCATGATCCTGGATAATTTCCCGGCTTCATTGAAACCCTTGATCCAACCCATTGATACATGGTTTGAAAACAGGAGGCTTGCCCTTGCATTTGAGGCCACAACCGGGAAGGGTAAATTGTTGGTGTGCAGCATCGATCTGCAGGATAGACTCGATAAGCGTCCCGTTTCGCGCCAACTCCTGTATGCCATACTGCAATATATGAATAGCGATGCATTTAATCCGGGGGTAAAGCTGGAACCGGATCAGGTCAGGGATATATTACTGCAAGGAAACTAGCAGCGTATTAGAAAAAGATTTCTTTATGGATAAATTACATTTAATTGAGAAGGAGATTGATTTAGTAAATTCACCTGTCTTGTTCAATAAGCCCATAACGGCTGAGAATCTGAAAACCGATTGGGACATATACAATTGTTCATGGACCATAAAAAGCGGCTGGCTGACTGGCAGAAATCCAAATGAATCAGCAGGTATGGCTCTCTTGAAGCAAAACTTTCCGGGAAATATTCTACTTGAATTTGAAGGACGTACTGTGTACCCTTCAACCCATGATATTGATTTTATGTGGAATGGTGAATGGAGTGACAAACTGAACAGCTGCGGCGTCGGTTACATAGGAGGACTCAGCGGTTGGTGGTCCGGAAGGACGGGAATTGAAAAGTCGCCCGGATATAAGCTGAGAGCAACCACAAAGAATTTCATGCTTGAACCGGGCAGGATTTATAAAGTGCAGGCAGGAAGCATCAATGGCCATTGCTTTATTATTATTGACGGCAAAGAAATTATCGAAGTAAATGACCCGGAACCAATCGATAATGCGAAATATGGGAAAATTGCTTTCACAGCATGGAGTAGTCATATACAGATCAGAAATATTGTGATTAGGAATATTGCCTGGAAATCCGTTAAAATGGGTTACAAACCTGAGTTCTGAATGGAAAAGCAATAACAAAATGAAAAAAATAAAAGGACATTTCAAAATCAGCAACCTGTTTATGGTTATTGCACTGGTCTTTTTCTGCATCTATGGCTGTGAGAATAAACATACCTATTTCCCACCCTCCGATGCACAGGGCGGTTGGAGAATCGCGGCAACGAATGAAGAAATACAGCAAGTTGCCGGTATGGATAAGAGTAAACTGGACGATGCTTTTGAGTTTGTCAGAAGCACCACCAAAAACGGTGGTTTGCTTGTCGTCCGCCATAGCTACCTGGTGTATGAAAATTATTTTGGGAAGGGACAACGTGAAGCTACCCCGAATCTGGGATCTTGCGGCAAATCGTTTACCAGTATTGCAGTGGGCATACTGATGAAGGAACATCCCGATCTGTTTCCTGATGGCCTGGACCAAAAAATCTTTGCACCGGCTTATTTTCCTTCAAAGGCTTTTCCTTTGCCTGATCCACGGATGGAGGATATAAAGCTTGGCCAGCTTTTGAGTTTTACCGCCGGTATCAGGGGTAATAACCCGGTTTACATCGATGGGAAGCCATCGAAGATTGATCCGGTTGGACCGGATGGCTGGTACGGTATGACTGATGGTTATGCTTTGGGTCTTGAAGAAGGAATAATGAAAGACATCCCTTTTAGCACAAAAACACTTTGGTGCGAACCAGGTGGTGGTTATTCTTACGCGACAGCATCCATCCACGATGCTTCCATTATGGTACGTCATATTGCCCTGATGGAGTTGGAAGATTATATTGAAACCAATCTTGCCAAACCATTAGGGTGGGGGCGTTGGGGATACGGATATAAGTACGCATCACAGGTTAATCATACACCGGGCGGAGGTGGCATTGCCCTGCGCAGCACGGACATGCTGCGTTTTTGCTATATGCTTCTTCATGAAGGACGATGGAATGGGCAGCAAATTGTCCCGGAGGAATACATTCGTTCAGCTTCAAAAGCTTCACCCTATAACCCTCACTATCCATACAGCCTGCAGTTTAATGTGAATTCGCACGGGGATATAAGTGGGTTGCCCAGGGATGCTTACTGGAAAATAGGTTCGGGAGGACATTGTTTTTACATTGTTCCATCGCTTGATTTGATCGTATGGAAGTTGGGTGGCCGGGATGGTCAGTATAGTACAAATGATACCGGACTTCCGGAGTCAGAACCATTGCCTGATGCCAACCAACCCCTTACTGATAAACCTGAATTTAACGAAAATGTTTATGCCAAAACATTAGAAATGGTAATCAGTTCCATGAAATGACCAGTTCATCCCCTGCGTCCAGTTTTAGCAATGTTTCGAAACGGACTTTTAATATATTTTCTTCCTGACTGAATTCGCCCGGGATTTCATCTGATCCAACCTCTATCTTGATGATGTCTGAGATGCTTTGCTCACGGGTAAACTGCAGCTCCTTCAGATCCAGGTATCCATACTCCACCTTCAGGGCGATCACATTGTCCTCGGATCTCAGATTCCCCCAACCACTCCGGGTGCAGACAAAACAGGTGAAATCGTCACCCACTCTTGAATCTATTTTCATCTTCCTTTGAACGGCATCGTAGGTAAGCCCGGTAAGACCCTGTATCATGCCATAGCTGCTCATGGCCCGTGCATACCAGTGCCCGCATTCGAATTCATTAAAAGGATTTCTTATCCTCCCATCATACCTTTTCCTGGCTGCCCGGACAATCTCCAGCCCTTTTTCAACTTCTCCTGCTATCATCAGATGTGATGCCACCTGGTATTCGATCCCGGTCCACACTTCATTGCTGTAAACAAACGGCAGGGAAGGCTCATCTCCCTTCGGCCATGAGCAGAGGAGGAGTCCCCCTTCATACCCATTCGCATACCCGGGCCTTTGTGGATTAACATGATCGGAAAGATCTGTCTTGAAATTGTACTTGTGTATGGATACCAGGTGGCTACGGATTTTCTTCTCATCAAGAAAATTATCAATAAAAGACATCTCACCTATCCAGTTGCCGAGGACACCGTCAGAAATACATCCGTTCCCATACTGGTATTTTGGTCCCTCTTTTTTAAGAAGTGCCAATGCCTCAGGAGAATATTGCCCTCCATAACTTTGAATCTCCACTTTGGTCGGGTCGGGTGATTTCAATCCCTGCCATTTTACTTCCTGTATAAAATACTCCCCATTGTATAACTCATTTTCCATATATGTTTTTCCTTTCTGAAAAATCTCCTGGTATTCCGACACATCCAGATCCGCGGCCTCACCCATATTGATGAATGCAGACAGTGCACCCAGGTAGAAGCTCGTACACATGCCATCTGGTCCCCAGAACTCTATATCGTAAGTGTTGTGATGGGGCTCTTCCAGCACTCCCTTCCTGCCAGGATCCCATACATTGATACAGTAATCGAGGCTGCTTTTAACAGACGGCAACAACTCCTTCATCCAATCCGTATCCCCGGATATTTTCCATTCCCTGTGCATTTTCATGATGCCGCCAAGCTGGCCGTCCGAAGCCGCATGAAATTCGTGTCCCACTTCACGGATCGGTATGAGGGACCTGAAAGTCTGGTGGCCCGAAAGATCCTGGCTTACGGTAAATTCTGTTTCCCGGAGTGTTCTTTCAAGGTCAGGGAAAAGGTGAGGAATAGCCTGTGCGTAATTCCATACATGGGTACAGGAACCTGCACAACAACCGCTGTTGTCATGGCATCCTTCCCAGGCCCAGAGATTGCCATCCTTCTGGCGCAGAACGGTTGGCGATTTCAGTATGGTCAGGTTGGCCGCAACGGCTTCCAGCACTTCATCCGGCAGGCTTGAGGTATAAAAGGCATCAGAGAACAGCTGGGATGCTGATCTTAATTCTTCGTACCCGGATGTCCATTTTTTAACAAGATCATTGATGTCCTTAAAACGGCCGGCATACCAGGGTTCGTAATAGAGATCGCCTGTACCCGTGGGACAGCAGCCAGTTGATGGATCGCATACTGTTTCCTCTGCCTGCTTGAGTTCTTCGTCGGTTGGTGCGGGACCCGTACGCAATTCGGAATGAGGCACATACCATGCCATTTGAAGCCGGACCGTTTCTTCTTCCCCCGGTTCCAGGTCCAGCGGGACATAGATCGACGCCCCCTGTGATCCCACCGTCGTAGTATCTTCCTCAAAGGTGAATTCGCTCAGGTCTTTCCAGATCATCGTTCTTGCATCAAACCATCCTCCCCTGAACCAGGCAAGATCCGTGACGGTATTCTTGTGATCGGTGAATACGGCAAAATCACCCTTGTAGTGTGGCTTATCGGGCTGGCATGATTGTTCCAGCAGGAATCCGTTCCTGATCCCGGATATTGAGCCTTCGGTATTATATCTCCTTCCCCATTCGTCGATTGTTTCCATGCGCATGAAGTTTTCGGCATGATAGGAAAACAGCGCCTGTATTTTTTGGTTTGAAGTGTTCTTAAAGGTATACTCAACAGATGCCACAGGTAAGCTTGAATTATCCGCATCACCTGGTATGAAAGGGCTCCAGCCGGTAAGGCTTACATCCAGGGGGATATCATCATCATGGAGTTCTACGGTCGCGAAAGGAAAACGGCACTGGAAGGACGCCTTCTCAAAATGAGGATAGCCGCTTACACCCCTTGCATTGCCGTTCCCTGAGCCTGCAAGGCCAAATAGTTTCCATCCGGGGACCTGTCCCTCAAGTACTTTAGCCCCATTTTCCAGTCCCATGACAGAGATGGCAGCAAACATAAACGGCTCATTGAAAATATCCGGTTTGTTCCGGACAGACACATGCGAAATGCCCCCTGTTCCCTGCAGGCAGATCATGCCTGTCCCAATGCCACCCATCGGAAAAGCAATCCGGTTTAGATATTCATTTTCATAGGTTCCGTTAAAGCTTCTTGTGCTTGCCCCGGGATCAGTGTAATCCCCACAGGAAAACAGTTGCAGGGCAAGGCTAATGGCCAGCAATCGAATAAGATTGTTCATAGGTTTTAAATTATTGGTTGGTACTGATAAATATAATGAATTCATTATAGGCGGAAGCCTTGCAGCCCTATTCCCTCAGGAAAAGGCTCTTCGTCGAAAATTCCGGATCGCAGGTAAGATTGACATGTAATTTTCGCAAGCCTGCTTCATCTCCCGGTGTTGGGATATGGGTCAGGTGTACCTCACAATTCCGCAGTTCTCTAAGTTTCTCAACGGCCAGTTGTGCAGCCGGGTTCGAAATGGCAGATATTCCCAGTACAATAAGTGTTTCTTCGAGGTCAAGACTGATCATTTTACCTTCCAATACCTCTTTCTTCAGGAAGGTTAACGAATCAATGCTGCTTTTGGGCAACAGGTGCATATTATCGGGTAAACTGGCCAGATGTTTGGTGGCATTCAGGATCAAACTCGAGGCAGCATGCATCAGCGGTGAATTTTTCCCGATAATAATGGTCCCATCCCTGAGTTCAATCGCCGCCCCGCAAAAAATACCCTCGTTTCCCTTTCCTTCCTCCCTGGCCTCCATTGCTGCATCTCTCGCAGACTTCACAACGATCCGGTCCTCTACTTTCGCATTTACCTTTTCCATGATCAATTCCGCCCTTTCCACCGTATCCCGGTCCACCAGTCCCATGGCATACTCCACCGCACACCTGAAAAATCTCCTGATAATCTCCTGGTGAGACGCATCCGTGATGACGGCATCATTCACAATCCCGGCACTGGCCCTGTTCACGCCCATATCGGTGGGAGATTTATATATCGAAGCTTCCCCGGTGATCTTTTCGAGGATCCTTTTCAACAGGGGGAAAGCCTCTATGTCACGATTATAATTAACAGTTTTAATATTGTAGGCTTCCAGGTGATGATGATCTATCTGAACAAGATCTTTCAGATCTACCGTAGCTGCTTCATAAGCGATATTAACCTTGTGTGAGAGGGGGAGGTTCCAAATGGGGAATGTTTCAAACTTTGCATATCCGGCTTTCACCCCGACTTTATACTCATGATACATGTTACTCAGGCAGGTGGCCAATTTCCCGCTACCCGGTCCGGGTCCGGTTACAACCACAATAGGCTTGCCTGTTTCAATATGTTCATTGGATCCATATCCCTCATCACTCACAATCAGATCAACGTTCGATGGATAACCTTTTGTGAACCTGTGGGTATATACCCTGATGCCATTCCGTTCCAGCTTGTTTTTAAATGACCTGGCCGGAGGCTGGTTTTGATAGCGCGTAATTACCACAGCGCTTACATCAATACCCCAATCCTTAAAATCATCAATGGTCTTAAGCGCATCGGTATCATAGGTAATCCCGAAATCGGCCCTAATTTTTTTCCTTTCGATGGCACCTGCATGAATGCAAAGGATAATATCTATTTTATCCTTAAGCTTCTGGAGCAAACGCATTTTTACATTGGGGTCAAATCCCGGGAGTACCCTGGCCGCATGGTAGTCGAACATGATCTTGCCGCCGAATTCGAGGTAAAGTTTATCGTGAAACCTTTCAACGCGTTCCAGGATTGAGGCTGTTTGTTCTTTCAGGTAGGCTTCGTTATCAAATCCGGTAACTCCGGATGATTCAGGTTTAGCAGGTGCAGGCATTGTTTTTGAAATGTTTATTACCAGGAAAATTATGATTTAGTAATATAAAGATACCTCATATTTGCAATTGTGTTATTGTTTTTTTTTAAATTGTGATTTGCTTTGATCTAAACCCAATTTGAAATCAATACTCCAAACCAATGAAAAAAGATTTAATTACCCAATCCGTCTCAAGGACCTTGATTGTCATTCTCGGCATTATCATGGTTCTTTCAGGATGTAAACCCACCAAAAAAGAATCAACAGAAGCTGCCGGACCGGCAGAAAAACAAATGGAAAAGGAAGCTGTGATCCAGGAGTTGACCACATATCCCTTACCTTCAGCCTATGAAATCACGGATATGCTACACAAAGCTGGTGCCTCTTATATCCTGTCGCTGTCAAACCCGGCAAGCAAAGTTGGCAATTATATATCCTCAACAGAAAAGGCCTTGAATCTTGGTGTTTACGGAACGGATCTATCCTATGCCAGTACCTATATGATGAAACAGGAGACGATGAAGTACCTTGAATCCTCAAAGAAGCTCAACGATGAACTGGAGATATCAACCAAGTTTAACGTCGATTATTTTGAAAGGGTGGAGAATAACCTGGACTCCAGGGACTCATTGATAGAGATCATTTCTGATTCATTCATTGATACCTGGGGATATCTGGTAGAGAATGAACAAGACAAACTGGCCATACTGGTATTATGCGGCAGCTACATCGAAGGCATATATATTACCACACAAATTGCCATTACAGCCGCAGATAATACCAGCTTCCTGGAGATCATTGCACATCAGAAAAATTCACTGAACTCGCTGATCGGGGTTATCGAACCCATCAAGGAAGATGCAGATATATCAGATATCTACAAAAGGCTGACCGATCTTGCAAAGATATATGAGGATGTAGGCGAAACCCTGACAGACGAACAGCTTGATAAAGTCTTGAGTACCATCGAACCGCTTAGGGAAAGCATTATATAAGCTGCTTCCTCCATGAATGAATTTATCCTAAATGCCTTACTTCAGCTGTTTGCGATTATTGCCAACGTATCTGAGGACGGGATTTCATTCAAGGCAAGGAATATTGTAAAATCGTATCTCTCAAAACATCTCAGTTCAAACCTGATAAGGAAATACCTCAGGCTTTTTGATGATTATCTTAAGATCCATCATCCTGATATTCTGGGTGATGATGGAGGTAGTAGACAAACAACCATATCCGATTCACTGAAGGTTACTGAAATTGGCAAGGCCATTAACCGGAATTTGCTCCAGCGGGAAAAATTTATTGTTTTCCTGCGTCTCGTTGAATTTATCAACGAAGACGAAGTGATGACGAAAAAGGAACTGGGTTTCATCAGGACGGTAGCCAATACCTTCAATATATCAGATACAGAACAAAGCAATATCAGGGAATTTGTACTTGATTCGCTCTCTCATAAAATACAGACGGATAAACTGCTGATAGTTGATGATGATACCAAACCTGCCATCCAGGAGGTCAGACATATCCATGTGCATGACATGGAAGGCAGGATTGTGATTTTAAGGCATGCCAGCTCCAATACCTTTGTCTTTCGCTATTACGGTGATTCAACGCTCTATTTGAATGGATATAATATCATCCCTGGTAAAATAGAATTGATGGAACAGGGTGCCATGATTACCGGGCATAAAATCAATCCTGTTTATTACAGTGATGTAGCAAACCGGTTTCATCACTCTGAAGTAACATCCAAGGTGTATTTTGTGGCTG
>DAOUVF010000070.1 GCA_030667765.1 Bacteroides sp. | reverse complement strand
GAGAACAGGTTGTCCGGACTTGAGGTCCGGAGCCTGTCCGGTTTTATTTATGTTTTTACCGAATCAGATGCTGTTAATCCTGTGGAATAATAGAAAACCTTTACTGTTCCTGCTCGCATGGCTGCTTTATTTGTCCGCCCTCGGCCAGGACCCATACCTCCTTGGTGTCGCCAGGCTGCAGGAGGGCAACTATGATCAGGCCAGGAATCATTTTGAGCAGGTACTGGCAACTGACACTGCTGACCCGGAGGGACTGTTGAAAATTGCTGAAACATATTATCTGACTGCAGATTACCAGAATGCCATAGAGTACCTGGAGCGACTTGAAGATCAGAGAGAGGGGATGGGTTCCTACCTATTGGCCCGGACCTATGCAAAAATGGGGGATGCCGGGATGGCTACGCTTTACCTCGAAAAACACCTCAGGTCCGGGTATAAACTCCCATCAAGCACTATCCTGCTGGATAATGCATTTTTGTCGCTTGAGACAAGCAGGGAATGGAAATCCCTATGGAAAAACGACTGGTATTCAGAAGATGAACTATTGTTCCAGGAGATAGCCTACCTGACGGGATCGAAAGATTACCTGGATGCCCTTGATATAATAGAACAGGCCCTAGGTGGAACGGCGGACCGGGCCTCGTTGCTCAGTGCACGCGGTGCAGTCTTTCACCGCATGGGTAATTACCAGAATTCCATCCAGTCATATACAGCGGCGATAGACCTTACCCGGATGAATGCAGAGAGTTTCTACGGCAGGGCAGAATCTTATTTGGCCCTGGATAAATTCAAAAATGCCATTCCTGATCTGAAACGTACCGTGCAACTGCAGCCTGAGAAACTTGAAATCCTGAAGGAATTGAGCGAGGCCAATCGGGCTGCCGGGAATTTCGACCAGGCCGCGGAGGTTATCGAAGACTATATCGTATATTTCCCGGAACAGGCAGAAGCACATTATACTCATGGTCAGATCCTTTTTGAATCCGGTAAGTACCTGAAAGCCCTTTCCAGTTTTAACTATTGTCTCAAACTGGAAACCAATGATCCCAGGTTCTATGCGGCCCGTGGAAAAACATACCTGGCAACCAGCACTTACCCTTACGCCATGAATGATTTCGGAATGGCACTCGACCTTGATCCCAAAAACCATGAAGTATGGTTCCAGAGGGGAATGGTCAAATGGCATTCCAATGACAGGGAAGGATCCATAGCTGACTGGGAAAGGGCGACCCGTTATGGATCAGAGAAGGCGGCAAAAAAACTTATGGAGCTTTCTGTCAGGCAATAACAGAGGCTTATGAATCAGGGAACCCAGAAAAAAAAACCAGATCCGAATATACTGAAAGATCTGTGGTCAGCCGATGATCTGCTCGTCCTGAAAACCCTTCGTAAACTCAGTATGGCCGGGAATCTTATCTATGTGCCGGATCTTCTCAAGCTCTTGAGCCAGGCCAGGAATGAACTCATTGAAAAAGAGTTGATCAGGTTCCTTGCAAACATTAAGAAACAGGGTGTCGTTCCTCTGGTTGTGGCAGGATTGAAGAAACCCGGACTGAAGAATGCCCGTGCCGGGATACTTTCAACCATCTGGCAGAGCGGACTGGATTACAGCAAGCACATGGATCTTTTTATACAGTTGTTCTTCGAGGGAGATTACCTGGTTGCCCTTGAATCGTTTACCATTATGGAGCAATCCATAGAACATCTGAGTGATCTGGAAATTGAGGAAAAACGTAATAATCTCCTCGATGGTCTGGACAGAGTCAGCGAGGATAAAAAGCCGCTTGCCCGTGAGCTGGTCAACCTCCTTCAGATCTGATCATCAGTGATGACCCGAAAAGTATTTCATGAACGGGCTTCTTTCATATACCTGTGGCTCAGGAATAAGAAAATCACATTTGCAGGAGCTTCCTATTCTTGAATGCTACGTGTTATATTTTACCGTGAAATTCTGTGCTCAAGGTTCCTTGTCTGTAGGTACTCTTTTGAGAACTATGTGTCGCATAAGTAAAACATCAATGCCATTTTGTAAGCATTCTCCGATTTTATTTATTAACTTTACTTCACTTATTTTTGTTAACAACTAACAATACTAGTTCTCAATCATGCAAAGAATGAAGATTGGCGATCGCATAACGCAAGCAAGAAAGCAACTTAAATGGTCCCAGGCTGACCTGGGCCAGAAGGTGGGTGTTTCCCGTGAGATCATTGGAAGGTATGAACGCAGCGAAGTTTCTCCTTCGATCAATGTGGCTATCAAAATAGCCAAGGCCCTGGATGTTTCTCTGGATTATCTGGCCGGTGGCAATGTTGCACATTTTGACAATAAGACCATCAAGCTGATCAATGAGATCGAGGAGCTTGCCCCGGAGGTAAAAGATAAATTGCTATTCCTGGCAAATGCCGTTATTCGTGACCATAAAGCCGGAAAAGCGTATTTAATCAGCTAAAACCAAGTGTCATGAATCTGCAATATATTTCCGATAAGAACGGCATTACAACCAGTGTAATAATCCCTATCCAGGATTGGGAGGAGCTTAAACGCAAATACTCTGAACTGGAAGAAGAGGAAAACCAGATGATCGATATTCCGGACTGGCACAAAGGCATTATTGACCAGAGGCTGGCCGAAAAGGAAAATAACCCGGATTCCATGATTGATTTTGACCAGGCCATAGATGATATTGAAAAACAACTATGACCTATAACGCCCGGATCTCTCCCGCAGCCAAGGAAGACATACACCAGGCTGCTAAGTGGTACAACAATCAAAAAAACGGATTAGGAAAACAGTTCACCCTCAGGGTACGCCAGCGGATCAGCGAGTTGAAGAGAAATCCTTTCACCTGCCAGGTGCGTTACAAAAAAGTTCACACAGCCATCGTCAGGCAGTTTCCCTTCATGATTCATTACACCATCAACCAGGATAACAAAACAATCGAGGTTATCGCCATTCTAAGTACCCACCGGGATCCGAAGATCTGGACTGGGAGAAGCAAGTAAACCCCTTCACACCTATCATTTCTAAAACTATGGACCCAGCTAATACCACAATTATGAGACCACAGTATGTATTTATCGAATAGTAAACAAGACCTAGGACAATGAGGATAATACCAAATATCATCTAAGATTTAAATATCGAAAAAGTTGATCCAATAAAATCGTGCTCCGTAATCATTGCTGAGCATGTCACAGTAACAATGAAATACCCTTATCCCTGGAATTATAGGATTTAATCTGCTGATTATACAGAAGTTTTCTAATCGGTACAGAGTCTTCTTTTTCGCGGGCTTCTTCCAAAGCTTTGATATATTCCTCTTTGTCCTCTTTATGAATGATTGCCGGGTTTTGTCCAAGGTACAGAATAATATAATTCATCATCAGGCGTGAAACCCTACCATTTCCATCTGCGAAGGGATGAATTGAAACCAGGTTGTAATGAAAGTCAAATGCAAGGTTGTAAATTTCTTCTGTGGTTGACACATTGTCTATCTTACCGGCAAGATTTTCACATAGACCTTTTACCATTCCTTCTACTTTTGTATAGCTTGGAAAATACCTGGTCCCAGCAAATACTGAGGCTTTACGGTATTCCCCTTTAGATGTATCAAAATTTCCGCCTCTGGCTGAAATAGGACCCCCCGTGTTTTTCATAACCATAGCAGAAACACGCATTATGAGGTCGGGTGTAACGGCCTTTTTTTCTTTCGCTTCACCCATGATAAAACAAAAGGCACCGTAATGGTCTTTTTCCATCATTGAATGCTCAAGGGGCTTTCCCCGGGGGGTAGTACCTTCATCAAGCAGCAGGCGGGATTCCAGTTCGGTAAGGCTTGAACCTTCGATAGCTGTTGAATGATGACTTAATGACATATGGCTGTATTTCTCCCAATTGATAGCTTCATGAAGCCTCAGTTTCAGGAACTCAGTCCTTTTTTCCTCAAACAGCTTAAACGTTTCTTTCATCTTTATAAAGTCAATACGAAGGTAAGCAAAAAGCATTTTATCTGCATCCCAGTATAAAAGTGTACTGTCCGATTTTCAGGAAAGGTTACAATTGCCGGGAAGGCTACAGCATGAATAAAAACTCCATGAAACAATTGTTTGTGTTGGACAATTAGACGGAGATTACCTGGTTGCCCGTGAGCTGGTCAACCTCCTTCAGATCTGATCATCAGTGATGACCCGAAAAGTATTTCATGAACTGGCTTCTTTCATATACCTGTGGCTCAGGCAGATTTTTGTAATTCATGTTGCCGCGGAAAGCATCCAGACCGGAAAAATCCTTTTGATCCATCCAGGTATTCAAATCATCCAGCATGGTCCTGATAATTTCCTGGCCATGTTTATAGATGGCTGAACAAACCTGCACGGCCCGGGCCCCGGCCAGGATCTGCTTCACGATGGCCTCACCGTCATGCACGCCGGTTGAACCGGCAATTTGAACCTGGTCCACCATGGCTGAAACAATGGCCACCCAGCGCAGGGAAAACCGCAGGTCAGCCGGAGAGCTGAATACCTCCGATGAGGTCATCTTCAGGTCCCTGATATTGATATCGGGACTGTAGAAGCGGTTGAACAGCACGACACCATCCACCCCCCGGTGGTACAATAAATCCACCAGGTTCACCAGGTGCGTAAAATGCATGCCAAGTTTCATGATAACCGGGATATTGATCTGGCGTTTTACTTTTTCAGCGATGTCCAGGTAAAGATTCTCATAAACCTGTGAGCTGGCATCCTTGCTTGCCGGGAGAAAATAGACATTCAGCTCCAGTGCACCGGCACCGGCCTCTTCAATTTTCGAGGCGAAATCTGTCCATTCTGATGAGGAGACACAATTAATACTGGCAATGACAGGAATCGATACAGCAGAACTTGCCTGCTCGATCAGGTCCAGGTACTTATCAACAGAGTTGGAGCGTGTATAATTCTGTATGTAATCATCGGCCTCCGGGTAATCACTGGATTCAGCCAAATGGCCGGCCTCGAACAGGATTTGTTCTTCGAAAAGGGATTTTAATACGACTGCACCGGCTCCGGCTTTTTCCAGTTTCTGAATTTTTTCGACTGAATCTGTCAATCCGCTACTACTGACAATCAGTGGATTACGCAGCTTTAGTCCCACAAAATCTGTACTAAGGTCCGCCATATTGATTTGTTTTACAATTAATAAGTCCTGGCTCCAAAGATAACGGTTCCGACCCTGATCATCGTGCTGCCTTCTTCAATGGCGATCTCATAATCCCCCGACATACCCATGGAGATCTGCCTGAAATGATCTGATCCTGCAAAATAAGCATTTTTTACCCTTGAAAAAACTTCCCCGAGGTAGCGGAACTCCGAACGGATCTTTTCCAAAT
Organism: Bacteroides sp.; assembly: GCA_030667765.1. Taxonomy (GTDB): domain Bacteria; phylum Bacteroidota; class Bacteroidia; order Bacteroidales; family SM23-62; genus SM23-62. The sequence goes on along the minus strand of DAOUVF010000070.1, from coordinate 4,708 downwards.
CCTCAGTATAGGTAGCCATCCCCATGAGGCCGTCTATGCGTATATTCCTCAGGACTGAAAGCTCCTGTGAATCAAGCAGGCTGTTCAACTCATCTTCAGAGAACCCGAACTTGCTTTCTTCATCAGCTATATGGACTTGCAGGAGCACGGGAATGACACGGCCGGTCTTATCGGCCTCCCTGTCGATGGCAAGCGCCAGTTTCAGGCTGTCCACACTGTGGATCATATCTACGAACCCTGCAATATACTTTACCTTATTGGTTTGCAGGTGCCCTATCATATGCCAGTTGATATCCCCGGGAAGGAGGGGTTGTTTTTCAATCAGTTCCTGGACCCTGTTCTCCCCGAAGATCCTGTGTCCGGCTTCATAAGCCTGCATTATATCCTCGACGGGTTTTCTTTTGGAGACCGCAATAATAGCTACATGACCGGGTATTTCCGCGTCTAATTTCCTGATATTTTCCTGAATACTCATAGATTTTGAATGTCAGTCCCCCAGCTTATGGATCACCAGTCCACTCCTCAGTTTGGGCTCAAACCAGGTAGTTTTCGGTGGCATGATATTATTGGTGTCGGCAATCTCCATCAACTGTTCCATGCTCACCGGGTAAAGGGCGAAGGCCGCTTTCATCTCTCCTGAATCCACCCTGCGTTCCAGCTCCTTCAGTCCCCGTATCCCTCCCACAAAATCAATTCGTTTGGATTTCCTGAGGTCGGTTATATCCAGCAAAGGAGCCAATACATGTTCTGACAGCACGGTAACGTCGAGCTGACCAATGGGATCACTGTCATCGTAGGTCCCACCTTTTGCAGTAAGCGAATACCAGCTGCCTGACAGGTACAGGCCAAAATTATGCAGATCATCCGGTTTATGTATCTCCTTTCCCTTCTTTTCGATCTCAAAAGCAGCCTCAAGTTTGCCAAGAAATTCCTCATCGCTCATCCCGTTCAAGTCTTTCACCACCCGGTTATAATCAATAATGGTCAATTGAGATGCTGGAAAATGAACAGCCAGGAAATAGTTGTATTCTTCCTCACCCGTATGGGCAGGATTGGCCTGGGCCCGTTCCCTGCCTACCCCGGCTGCGGCTGCTGTCCGGTGATGGCCGTCAGCCACATAGGTAAAAGGAATATCTGCAGCGAACAGGGTTTCCAGCCTGCTTATCAATTCCTGTTCACGGATCGCCCACAGCTGGTGCCTTATCCCATCGGCTGCCACGAAATCATATTCAGGTGCCAGCCTCACCACATCACTTACGATCGCATCTATTTCGGCGTGATCCGGATAGGCAAAAAACACAGGTTCGGCATGAAAATTGGAAACCCTCACATGCTGTTTCCTGTCCTCTTCCTTATCCGGACGTGTCAATTCATGCTTCCTGATAACATTATCCTGGTAATCCTCAATGCTGGCACAGCCTACCAGGCCATACTGGGTCTTGCCATCCATGGTCTGGGCGTATACATACAGGAAAGCTGCTTCATCCTGGAAGAGTATGCCCTCCAAGATCATTTTTTCAATATTTGCCTTGCCCGTTTCATATACCATATCTGAGTATAGATCCGTTTCCTGAGGAAGGTCTACTTCAGGCTTCACCACGTGCAGGAAAGAATACGGGTTACCCTCCACTTCTAACCGGGCTTCTTCGGAATTCAACACATCATAAGGGCGTGATGCTATCCTGGCAGCCAGTTCCTTCCCCGGCCTGAACCCCATGAATGCTTTTAGTATGGCCATAATTTCTCTTATTTATTTACCTGGAATGTTCTGTCTCCCTCTTCCAGGAATGCCACAATCTGCCTGGCAGCTGCCATCCCGGCGTTGATGTTCGCCTCAGAGGTCTGGGCTCCCATTTTTTTGGGTGTAAAGAAACATCTGTCAGGATAAGTATCCTTCAGATGTGCAGCATTGTCCGGGGCAATATCCGAGACATACCTGAAATCCTGACGCCCTTCAAATATTTTCTCAAGGGATGCTTCATCAACCACCTCTTTCCTGGCTGTATTTACAAGAACCGCACCCTCAGGCATGACAGAGAGCAGATCATGGTTGATGGACCCGCGGGTCTCAGCGGTGGCAGGGATATGAAGGGAGATATACTGGCAGGTCCCATAGAGAGCTTTTGCACTATCCAGGCAGGTCACTCCATCTCCCTCAATCATTTCCCTGGCTATATAGGGGTCAAAGGCATAAACCACCATACCAAATCCCTTCGCGATCTTTGCCACCAGTTTTCCCACATAGCCGTAGGCATGAATACCCAGCGTTTTCCCGCTGAGCTCCGTGCCGGAAGTCCCATTTAACTGGTTCCTTGCCATATATACCATCATACCCAATGCCAGTTCGGCTACTGCATTGGAATTCTGACCCGGTGTATTCATGGCTACAACACCCTTTGCAGAAGCTGCTTCCAGGTCAATATTATCATATCCCGCCCCTGCCCTTACAACAATCTTCAGGTTGCCAGCGGCAGCAAGCACGTCACTGTCCACCTTGTCACTTCTGATGATCAGTGCATCAGCATCAGCCACGGCACCCATCAGCTCATCCTGGCTGCCGTATTTTTCCAAAAGGACAAATTCATACCCCGCTTTTTCGGTGATCTCTCTGATCTGGTTAACAGCCGCCGGGGCAAAGGGCTTAACCGTAGCTACTAATACTTTTGGCATGTCTATACGTATTTATTTTTTCTCAAATTCCTTCATGGTATCAATAAGGGCTACAACGCTTTCCCTGGCCAGCGCATTGTAGGTAGATGCCCTGAAACCACCCACTGAACGGTGACCCTTGATACCAACCATACCGCGTCCACTTGCGAAGGCTAAAAAATCGGCTTCCAGTTCCTGGTATTCATCTGTCATCAAAAAACAAATATTCATCAGGGACCTGTCTGCCTCATCCTCCACGGTACATTTAAACATGGGATTCCGGTCGATCTCATCATATAATAGTGCAGCCTTCTCGACATTGATCTTCTCCATGGCACCTATACCGCCTTTATCCTTCAGCCAGCGCAGGGTCTGCAGGGCAGAAAAAATAGGAACGACCGGAGGTGTATTGAACATGGAACCATTTTTAATATGAATACGGTAATCAAGTATGGTGGGAATGGGACGGTCAACCTGGCCCAGGATATCCTCCCGGATAATGATAACGGCCAGTCCGGATGGAGCCAGGTTTTTCTGTGCACCTCCGTATATGATCCCGTATTTAGACACATCCATAGGTCGGCTGAAAATATCAGAAGACATATCAGCCACAAGGGTCATGGGGACATCCAGGTCTTCCCTGATCTCTGTCCCGTATATGGTATTGTTCGTGGTTATATGGAAATAATCCGCATCGGCCGGAAGCTCGTAGCCTTTGGGTATGTAACTGAAATTCCTGTCCTTCGAAGAAGCAACTTCAATGGCTTTACCAAAAAGGGCTGCTTCCTTCAGGGCTTTGGATGCCCAGGACCCGGTATTGAGGTAGGCGGCTTTTTTTTGCATGAGGTTATAGGGGACCATACAAAACTGCATGCTGGCTCCTCCACCCAAAAACAGGATATGGTAACCTTGTGGGACTTCCAGCAGTTCACTGATGAGGGACTGAGCTTCTTCCATGATGGCCATGAACTCTTTGCTCCTGTGCGATATCTCCATCACCGACAATCCTATACCATCCAGGTCAAGAATTCCCTTGGCCGTGTTCTCAATGGTGTAGGCCGGCAGGATGGATGGCCCGGCATAAAAGTTGTGTTTTTTCATAATCTTCTCATTTAAAATTAGTTACATTCATATACTTGTTTCAAGTGCCTCCAGGTGGTTGTTCCTTAAGATGGGTATGACCCGGGTCAGGTCAAAGGTATGGCAGTATGCGATCACGTCATCCAGCTTGTTCTTGCGTAAACGGGTCCGCTGGGCTACCTTGTCTATATATTTCATCATATCATTTCTTGCCTGTCCGTACAGGTCTATGGCTGCCTTTGTTGAATCGCAGATGGTTTCAAATTCCCCACTCGAGATCAGTTCCCCTCCCATGGCCCCTGCAAAGAGGGTATCCTCAAGGTTGAATTTGTTCTTCCAGCCGGCACAGAGGAAAATTACATCCCTCTGCTGCTTAATGATCCAGTCTTTCAGTGAAGTAAAATTAAGGTAGGCCCCGATCAGCACCTGATTGCAATCTTTGGCCACATGTATGGCCTTGGTACCATTGGTCGTGGAATATACGATCTGTTTTCCGGCAATTCTTTCCCTCGTAAAATTATAAGGTGAATTCCCGAAATCTGCAAAATCCCTGACCAGTCCATCTCGCTCAGCCGCCACCATAAAACCTTTCTCCTTAAAGGCCTTGGCCTCTTCAAGGGTACCTACCGGGATGATCCGGTCTACCCCGTTTTCAAAGGCGGTCACGATAGCAGAGGTGGCACGAAGTATATCAACGATCACTGCAATGGCCTCGGGATTCCTGAAGCCAGGGAAAAGGGCAGGCGAGAAACAAACCTCTATATTTTTCTTTTTCCCTGTCATCAATGGCACTTAATGTTAATCCTTTTTGTAAATAGGCAGGTTGACCACTACAGCCCGCGGCTCCTTGTTCCTGATCCGGATCAGGATCTCCTGTCCAGGTGCAGCATAACCGGCAGCCACATATCCCATCCCGATGCCAATATTCATCATGGGTGACATGGTTCCCGAGGTGACTTCACCAATCTTTTGTCCCTTT
>DAOUVF010000270.1 GCA_030667765.1 Bacteroides sp. | reverse complement strand
GATGTTGCTGGACCTGAACACAGGGTTATTATTGACAGCGAGTTATGAAAAGATCATATACGCTCGCAACCCTACTCCTAATTTTTGTCTATTCATCTGCTGCAGGCAATGCTGATTTTGAATTAATACAAGCAAATATCTACAGGTTGAAGGATGCATGCAATGTCTATTTGCTGAGATCAGGAAGTTCGGGCATCCTCATTGATGCAGGTTCTGACAGGTTGGCCGGGGCACTCGAAAGCCTGGGTGTGGAACATATTGACTGGATATTGCATACACATTATCACAGAGACCAGTGCCTGGGTAGTGCAGGCCTTAAAAACACCGGTACAAAAATAGCCATAGGCAAATCTGATGCTGATTACCTGCAACGGGCTAATACAGAATCACCAATTAACATCTCCGACAGATACCTGCTAAGTGATGAATTATCCGATTTTGGAAGGCGCATGGAACCCTTTCAGAAACCTGGTGTTGACCGGCAATTAACCGATGGGGAGGAAATCAAATGGAATGAGTATACCATCCGGGTAATTGATACACCCGGACATACCAAAGGCAGTGTATCTTACCTGGTTGAGGTGGATGGCAGGCTGATCTGTTTCAGCGGTGATCTGATCATGCAGGGAGGCTATATCCACAACCTGTACAGCATGCAATGGATCTACCTCCAGAATCCCGGCATTGATTCTTCAGTTAATTCCATTGACAAGATCAGACTGTTGGATCCGGAGCTTATACTCCCGTCCCATAGTTCTCAGATAAAAGAACCCCAGGCAGATCTCCACAGGCTCAGATCACGACTCCTGGAATTTCAGAACAGGTTCCACATTCAAAGGGCTGGCCGTTGGAACTGGTCTGGTTTTGTGCAGGTCTCGGAGCATGTCATACAGGACTGCGGCACTACATCCCAGCTGGTCATTTCGGAGTCAGGTGAAGTGCTCCTGTTTGACTGCGGCGGGAATTTTACATCTGAACGATTGGCTGAAGCAAAGCAGAAATTCGAGATCAAGAAAATAGATGTTATCATACCCAGCCACTGGCATTCTGACCATATTAATGGCATCCCTGCCCTGGCAGCATCAGAAGGAGCGGAAATATGGGTCTGGGAAGGATTGAGAGAGCATGTAGAACATCCTGAGAACTTTATAACCACCTGCTGGACAGACACAAAATTCAGGGCAGACCGCATTTTGGCTGAAGGGGAGATATTTGAATGGGGAGGATATTCATTCCAGGCATTTCACAACCCTGTTCACATGGAAGAACAAATGGGATTGGCAACCCGGGTTGATGGCATTAAATTTTATTTTACAGCCGACGGCAGTTCAAGCAACAGGGAGGGATTTATGCGTTCCTCAATCCATTGCTACAACGGCATTTCAACCCACACCGGATTGATCAAAACAGCCCGGTCTTTTTATGATGCAGATCCATATATTTGTGTGCCGGCCCATAGCAATTGCTTTGCCACCCATTCTGATACCCGTCTGGAATTCATAGAATGGGCTATGACCACTACAGATATCATTACAGCCCTGCTGCCTCCCGGGCATTCAGAAATTGGATTCAATCCATACTGGACTTCCTTTTACCCGGCGAAAAAGACCATGATCCCCGGCGAGAAAAAACAGCTTGTACTACGCATCAAAAATACCGCCAGCCATCATGTCTCGGGCAAGGCCTGGCTGAAAAGTCATGATGATATCATCTTTGCGGAAAAAGCATTGAATTATGATCTGGGACCGGGAGAAGAGGGAGAAATTCCTGTCGAGATTGAAGTTCAGGCAGACTGCCTGCCCGGCACCTATATTATCACCGCAGATATCGAGTTTGACCATGAGTTTTTCGGGGAATACCCACAAGGATATATTATAATTGATGAGTAGTTTAGTTTCACCAGACGATCACTGGGTCATCTGGACATTCCTGGTCGGAATGGCTGCCCTGAGCCTGTTCCTGGAACAGAAATTCAAGATTATCAGGAAATTCACCGGCGCTGCAACTGCTCTCTGTGCAGGCATGCTGGTATCCAATATCGGATTGATGCCTTTCGAGTCACCCTCCTATGACATTGTATGGGAATATATAGTCCCACTGGTAATCCCCCTTCTACTGATAAAAACAGATTTCCGTGTAATTTTCAAGGAAACGGGGCGATTTGCAGGAGCCTTTCACATATCTGCACTTGGAACGGTTTTTGGAAGTTTTTTAGCAGTGGCATTGCTGTATACCCTGATTGATGATCTTGAATTAATTGGACCGGCCATGACCGCAAGTTATATCGGCGGATCAGTCAATTTTGTATCCGTTGTCGCCATGTTCAATCCACCAAAGGACCTTATGAATGCTACACTTGTAGCGGACTCCGGGGTCATGATAATCTATTTCCTGTTCCTGATCACCATGCCAGGCATGTACCTGGTGAGGCGTCTCTTTCCCATTTCTGAAAAATCGATCCAAATAGCCGGAACAAACAATTCCGCTGCACAGGGAGATTACTGGAAACCCAAACCCATCGGACTGGTCGATATAGGAAAATCACTGGCCATTGCATTTGCCATTGCCATGATCTCCGTCAAAATAAGCAGGTTTTTCAATGGACCGGAAATGCCTGTTATTCTTAAGATGGCACTGGGACAACAATACCTTGTCCTGACAACATTGTCCGTTCTTTTCCCTATCGTCTTCCACAAAACAGCAAAGAAACTGGTGGGCAATGAAGAATTAGGCACCTTTTTCATATTCATTTTCTTTGTCATGATCGGCCTCCCTGCGAGCTTTTCAAAAGTGATCCTCGAAGCACCCGTCATGATCCTTTTTTGTGCCATAATACTTTTTGTTAATTTCCTTTTTACTTTTGGATTGGGTAAACTTTTCAAGTATGAACTGGAAGAAATGGTCCTGGCTGCCATTGTAACATCAGGAGGTCCTATGAGCGGAGTTGCAGCAGCCATATCCAAAAAATGGCAAAATCTCATCTTTCCATCACTAATGTTAGGTATCTGGGGATATGTGATAGGAAATTACATTGGCTACCTGGTTGGTATCTTATTGCAAACAATATTATAAGTCCGGGATTAATCGAGTTTAATATAATCAATATGAAACGGATGAAAAATCTGAAAATTGACAAAATTGAAGTAATCGAGCTGAATATTTCTCTGAAGGAGCCCATTTCAATATCACTGGGGACACACTATCTTGCGGAGAATGTCGTCATCAAAATCTATGCTGATAACGGATTGGTGGGAACCGGGGAAGCAAGTCCGGAAATCAATATTGTCGGGGAAACGCAATCAGCCGAGATTGAAATAGCAAAGTTAATCGCAACCGGAATTAAAGGAAAGGATCCCCTGGCTATCGAAGACAGAATACAGGATATGGACCATATCATTGATGGGAACTACACCATAAAAAGCGCTTTTGATATGGCCCTTTATGACCTGCTGGCCAAGCAAGCAGGGCTTCCGCTGTACCAGTTACTGGGAGGCGGGAACACCAGGGAAATCTATACGGATATGACAGTTTACCTGGGAACTCCCGGCAGGATGGCTGAGCAGGCACTCGAGTATAAAAATGAAGGGTTCCCTACCATCAAAGTAAAATTGGGCACCTCTGCAGAAGAAGATATTGAAAGAATTCGCGCCATCCGGGAGGCCATTGGTGATGAGATCCCGCTGCGCATCGATGCGAACCAGGGCTGGGATACGGTTACAGCCATCAAAATACTGAAGGCATTGGAACAATTCAATATTGATCATTGCGAGGAACCCATCCCAAAATGGAATAATACTGACCTTCGAAGAGTAAGGGACAACAGCCCCATCCCAATCATGGCTGATGAATCTGTATTCGATCACCGGGATGCGTTTCGGCTGGCCAGTATGGGCGCCTGTGATTATTTCAATATCAAATTTGCCAAGTCGGGCGGGATCCATAATGCCATTAAAATAAATGCCATTGCAGAAGGGGCAGGTATCAAGACCCAGGTTGGCTGCATGTCGGAAAGCAGGTACGCCTTAACAGCCCTGACTCATTTTGTAGCTGCCAGGAACAATGTAGTCTGGTTTGACATTGACTCTTCCCTGTCCCATGCTGAAGATCCCGTTACGGGAGGGATCCAATATAGTGGGAAAGGTAAATGGGAGCTGCCCCAGGTACCCGGCATTGGTGGAGATTTTGACCCTGAGTTCCTTGAGAAAATGAAAAAATCGGTCATATAAAAATACCCTGCCATGCATAAAAGAACCAATCCGGTAACACTTATTTTAATATGGACAATAGTCTTATTCATCCCGGGTCATACTCTGGCACAAAACGAATCGGAAGCTCCCTGCCCCGTCATTGAGGAACTGGATGTCAAGGTGACCATGCGGGATGGTATAAGGCTTTCAACAAATATCTACCGTCCGGATACAAGCGGTACATTCCCTGTATTGCTTGCAAGATCTCCCTATGGGAATGGAGGTGCGGGCAACCCTGATGCGCTTTTTTTTGCCAGACGCGGGTATGCAGTTGTAGTACAGGATACCCGTGGAAGAGGTGGGTCTGAAGGCATTTTCGACGCAAATCAGTATGAGGCCATTGATGGATACGATATGCAGCAATGGATAGGGGAACAGGCCTGGTGTAACGGGAAGATTGGGACATTCGGAGGATCCTATGTGGGATTTACCCAGTGGATGCCCGCAGCACTTCGGAGTCCGTACCTGCTTACCATGGTGCCTACAGTAACTTTCTCGGACCTGCATGATG
>DAOUVF010000188.1 GCA_030667765.1 Bacteroides sp. | reverse complement strand
TCATATGTTGAAGGTATCATGGGGCGCGTGGGACTGCATGCAGGGATGATTGAGACCCAGGAGGTGGATAACCGGTATTTTAGCGACGGACTGACCTACTCGGTTAAGGGGATAAAAATTGCTGAGATGGGCATACTTGACAGCTCCCTCACCGGGCAATTTGATATCCCATCCACCGTGTATTTTGCGGATCTTGACTGGTCAGGGATGCTGAAGGCGATGAAAGGTTTTCAGATCACCATGAAAGAGATCCCGAAGTACCCGGAGGTCAGGCGTGACCTTTCCATGATCATTGATAAAGCAATCCCCTTCTCCAGGATCAGGGACATTGCCCTGAAATCCGCTAAGGAAATGGTCAGATCAGTCACTCTTTTCGACGTGTATGAAAGTGAAAATCTGGAAAAAGGCAAGAAATCATATGCAGTGGGAATTGTCCTTCAGGACGAATCAAAGACCCTGACAGACAAGGAGATCGACAAGGTCATGAACCGGCTGCAGGTGAACCTTGAAAAGCAAATCGATGCCCGTATCAGAGAGGCAACATGAAACCTAAAATAGAGATCATCGATGGTGATATAACACGGCTTGAAGTCGACGCCATCGTAAATGCTGCAAACACCTCACTGCTTGGCGGCGGCGGGGTTGATGGTGCCATTCACAGGGCGGCCGGTCCCGGACTGCTCGAGGAGTGCCGTACACTGGGGGGATGTCCCACCGGGAATGCCAGAATCACCAGTGCCTATAACCTTCCATCCAAATTTATCATCCACACTGTCGGGCCGGTTTGGAGAGGGGGACAGCACAATGAGGAAAAGCTGCTGGCAGATGCCTACAGGCATGCCTTATGGATCGCTGATAATACCAAATTCAAATCCATTGCCTTCCCTAACATCAGTACCGGCATATACAGATTTCCCAAAGAACTGGCTGCCTGTATCGCAATCTCAACTGCCTCAGAATTTCTTAAAACAGCCAAACACATTGAACGGTTGATCTTTTGCATTTTTGATCATGAGAACCTGCAGATCTACAGGCAGCATCTCATGCAATAGAACCGCTTAGCCTGGCCCTGTTGATTTTTGTTGAAACACGCGCTGGCGGGACCGTATCATGGAATGGGACTTGCATATAAAGAAATAATATATACCTTTACCTGTGTTAGCAGAATGATGATATTTATCTAAACACCTTAACCACTAAGCCTTTTCAAGCCTGGCTGCCAATTGGGCAGTCAGGCTTTTTTTTACACATAACCTTGCAATTTCACAGTTTTTAGATAAATTTTGTATGAGTTTTTTCCGGAAAAATTGAATGGACAGCCCACATACGATGAATTGGCCAGCATAATCGTACAGCTGGAACAACAGATAGCCAGGCTTGAAGAACAACTGAAGCAGGAGACTGAACTCAGGCAGCTTGAAGAGAAATATAAAAGGCTGGTTGAGAGCCTGAGTGAAGAATACATTTTCTACTCACATGACAGTGCAGGCATGGTCACCTATGTGAGTCCCTCCATCACCAAGATCCTGGGCTATTCCCAGGAAGAATCGATGAGGAACTACAGGGAATTCCTGACCGATCATGAAATGAACCAGGAGGCACTCAAGCGTTCCAGGGCCAGCCTGAAAGGATTGGTCCAGCCTCCATTCATGAACGAACTGCATCATATCGATGGTTCTACCAGGATATTTTACAATACCGAGCTACCAATCTACGATGAAAACGGCAGGGTCACCGGTGTGGAAGGAATTGCTCATGATGTAACAAAGAAATTTGCTGCCGAGGAAGAACTGCGGAAGCAGGATGAGATCTTAAATCTCCTGGTTGACACCATTGAAGAAGTCTTCTGGATACATGACCTGAAGGCTGACCAATTGCTCTTTATCAGTTCAAAGTATGAACTGGTCTTCGGCAGGACGGCCGAAAGCCTCTATCAGAGCCCGGGGTCCTTCCTGAAATCGGTCCACCCGGATGACCGGGAGTACGTTAAAAAAGCCTACAAAAGAATAGGGAAAGGTTCCGGTCTGGATATGGAATACCGTATCATTGATCCATCCGGAAATGAAAAGCAGATCTGGACAAGGTCTTTTGTCATCCGGGATCACCGTAATAAACCTTCCCTGTCCATCGGTACGGCCCAGGATATAACACAGCGGAAAAAGTCTCAGCGTGAAAAGGACCTGCTGGCAGCCATTGTCGAAAATGTTGAGGACCATGCCGTGATCAAGGACACCGACCTGAAAGTCATAGCTTCCAACAGGGCCAATACTGCCGCCGCCGGCAAGAAAACGGCAAATCAGTTAATTGGGAAGACTGATCTGGAGATTTATGGAGATTTGGATCATGTGAGGCAATACATGGACGATGACCGGAAGGCAATGAAGCTGAAGCTTGGGGAAACACTGGTGAATGACCAGGTATTCATGTACCCGGATGGCAGGAAAATCCATTCCCTGGTCAAGAAATTCCCCATTTATGATGAACAGCAGAAACTGATCGCTGTAGCATCCATATCCAGGGATGTGACCAACTATAAGAATACCCTGGAGGAGCTTTTCAGGAGCGAACAGAAGTACAGGCTGCTGATTGAAAACCAGGGTGAAGGTATTGGCATGGTCGATCCGGATGATCAATTTATTTTCGTAAACCCCAAGGCAGAAGAAATATTCGGTATGGCCACGGGCAAACTGGTTGGAAAAAAGGTCTTTGATTTCCTGTCCCCTGCTAACAGGAAATTCATCAGGGATCAGACCGATCAGCGAAAGAAAGGAGCCGAAAACACCTATGAGCTTGAGATCATTCGTCCCGATAAGGAAAAAAGACAGATCCTTGTTACCGCAACCCCGCAGTACGAAGAGGGTGAATTTTCCGGGACCTTTGCTGTCTTCAGGGATATGACAGGATGGAAAACCCAGGAAACCAAGTCAGCAAAGGACAAGTTTATTTCCATCATAGCCCATGATCTTAAAAACCCCCTGAGTTCCATCCAGGGCTTCTCTGACCTGCTCATGAAAGATTATTCCTCTTATGACCCGGAGGAAGTGCTCACCTTTGTAAAAATGATCCATGGAGCATCCAGGCAGGCACAGAACCTGCTTAACAATTTACTGGACTGGTCAATGTCGCAGACAGACCGGATCAAATTTGAGCCAACCGGCATCGATGTATGCCAGGTTGTAAAATCTGTATTCAAGCTGTATAAGCTAAATGCACATGAAAAGAACCTGCAATTGCATAACCGGGTGAATCAGGGTACCATGGTGTACGGAGACCGGAATATGGTTAGCACCATTGTACGGAATCTCATTTCCAATGCTATTAAATATACCAGGCCCAGGGGAAAGATCATTGTCTGTACAAAATCATCCAGGAATGTAATTCAAATCCTTGTGGCAGACAATGGCATCGGTATCCCTGAGGATATGGCAGGAAAATTATTCCGTATCGATGAACAGGTTACCCGGACAGGCACCGCCAATGAGGAGGGAACCGGACTTGGATTGATCCTTAGCATGGAGTTTACCAGGAAAAACGGGGGGACCTTAACGGTCAGCAGCAAACCCGGAAAGGGGAGTACATTTACGCTGCAACTCCCCAGGTTTCGCCAGGAACAGTGATTCTCCGGATTGTCAGAATTCAACCCGGTATATGATGGCAGGAATGATGCCCATCTATTTCTCCCACATATGGTTGATCAAACTCACCGTTGTATCAACCAGCATTTGTCCCCCTTTTGGGCCTACCCTGGAAACCAATGCGCTATACTGCCCCCCTGAAATACCTCTTGCCGTAGGCAGATAATCCCCCTGATCGCCGCTTAATTGAACCACAAAGGTTTGATTAGCTTTACTCCTTCCTTTAATACTAAACCCATAATCCACATATAATTCAAAAGGATTAGAGGCAATTGCCACATCTCCAAGACGAATTATATGCAGTTCCGTATGATAATAAGGGTGTTTGTCCTGAGTTGCATAGATGTCTAATATGCGTTCATTAATTTTTACGATGCCATAATCAGATTCTTTATTATCCCATGGACCGTATTCCATTGTTTTTTCATTCTCGTGCATTTCCTCAAGGAATCTATTCCATGCTGTATTGGGAGAATTTTCGTCTTCAGGTTCCCTGGAGCGTATTTCACTGACTAGTTTAAGGGCTTTATTGTATTCTTCCTCGCTTACTTTTCTTGTAGGAAGTCCAACATCATTAACGGTATGTTTAAATATTGGAGATGTTTGAATGATGTTCATTGCCTCGGGATAAGCTGCATCAATTACCTGAGCCAGTCTTCCTCCAATCTCAACTATTCCGGGAATATCCCACATGTTGGGTTCACCGGCTTTATAAGCACGAGGCAGATCACGAGGGGATAAATCACCGGCAGCACCAATTTGAGCTAGAACATAAACATCTTTAGCGTATTTTTTGTGAACGTGCTTTCTGACTTCGCTCCAGTAATCTGCTGAAACAAAGTATTTGGCTTCAGTAACCTGTGCCGGACAGGATACGTTCATAATTATTCCTGTCAAATCCTTATTCAGATCCCAACAGAAAAGCATGTCAACTCCAGGATCACTGGCCCCTTCCATTCCGATAAAATCTTCCCTGTCAGTTGCACCATACATTTCTGCAGTACCATTCGCATATTGAACCCGTCTGTTATGACCGACAACTGCATATCCTAATCCCCTGCTGATTCCTGCCGGCTTACGATTATTCCAGGCTGTAACTACTACTTTGGACAGTTTGTCTGACAACAATTTTTTAAACAGGGCATCTGGATTTGAATTAAAATCAGGATTGGGGGCAGAATGTGTATGCGTTGCATTCAAAAAGAGTTTTCTGATATCAAAATCCGGAATTTGCTCCTTAATGCTGATTCTTAATGAATCCTGCAATGCTCTTGGAATATTCACCAGATCCACAGATACCATTATTGCCTGCTCTTTATTACCATTCTCATCCATAGATTCAATTGCGCATGCAGTTACTTTTAACGGACTTTGTACATATGTTGATATCCTTTCGTAATATTGGCCACGCAATGATACCGGTCCGTCAGGTGTTATATCTTCGATAGCCCAACCTATGCGTAGCCCTCCATCTTCTAATTTTTCATTTTCAGAACAGTTCGTAAAAGAAAATACCATTAGAATTGATATTATAAGAAGCGGTATTGATTTTTTAAGCTGTTTCATAATTTTATTCCAGGATTAATGGTTTCGGATTCTTAACATACAATGCAGGTCGAACTTTCTCCCCTTTGTGTATGGGATCGCCAAGTTCTTTACAAATCTTTTCAGCCTGCTGCAATAAGCTTTGTACTACTTCAGGAAATTGCTCACTCATATCATGCTCTTCTTTAATGTCCTCACTCAAATCAATTAATTTCAGCCTGCTGCTGCCATAAAATTTATATTTATCTCCGCCATCGTATTTATTATCCAAAGGCAAATGCAGTTTCCAGTTTCCTTCTCTCACTGCCTGTAGCTGATCCATGGAATAATAATAGAAAAAGTCATGGGGAGTTTTGGCGCTTTTATCCCCGGATACCAGGGACCAGATATTTTTACCATCTATAATTCGATCCTGGGGAGTCTGTGCCCTGGCAAGAAAAGCAAAAGTGGGCAGCCAATCCATCATCGTGCAAAGCTCATTGTTTGATATGCCTTCCGGAATTGTACCCGGCCATTGCACAACACAGGGGACACGCATACCCCCTTCCATAGTACTGTATCCCGCACCTGAAAATGGTTTATTGCTGCCCAGTCCGCTGCTTCCTGCACGCCCAAGTGGCGATCCATTATCAGAAGTGAAAATAATCATAGTGTTTTTCTCTATCCCCAATTCCTTTACAGTTTTGACAATCTGCCCTACCGACCAGTCAATTTCTTCGATTGCATCTCCATATGAACCATTGGCTGATTTACCAGAAAAAGCCTCATCCACAACCGGAATGGCACTGCTTCCGGGGAGATTATGAGGGAAATATAAAAAAAATGGCTGATCTCTGTTTTCCGTAATAAAACGGATAGCTTCCTTAAGGTATCTTCTGGTTGTTGTTGTTAAATCAGTCGGTGCTTCAATTACTTTTTTATTCTGAACAAGTGGTAAATCCGGCCAGCCTGGGTTGTGATTTCGTGGAACCATGTCTTCGCTATAGGGAATCCCATAAAAATAATCGAATCCATGACTTAAAGGTAAGCATTCCGTCTGGTCCACTAAATGCCATTTACCAATGCATGCGGTTGCGTAACCTACATCTTTAAGTATTTCAGCAATGGTAGTTTCCCGGGGGTTCAACCCTTTCGCAGAAACAGGATATAACACCCAACTCTCATTTTCATCCATATGCATATCAACCCTTTGTGC
>DAOUVF010000421.1 GCA_030667765.1 Bacteroides sp. | reverse complement strand
GCGATGAACTGTTTGTGGAAGGGATCCGTGACCTGGCAGACTTTGCCGCACCATTAAATGTGAACATTGCCATCTATACCCATGTCAATTTTTATTGTGAAAAGCTTGAACATGCAATGGACCTGGCTGAACGCATAGACCGTAAAAATGCAGGAGTTATTTTTAATTTATGCCATTTATTGAAAGTAGAAGGTGAAGAAGGATGGGAGGAAAAAGCACTGGCCGCACTGCCGGAGTTGTTTATGGTATCCATCAACGGGGCAGACTCTGGCAATACAAAGGAAATGGGCTGGGACCGGCTCATTCAGCCACTCGGAGAAGGAAGTTTTGATACCTATAAACTGGTAAAACTCTTGAAAGACAAAGGCTATGATGGAAAATTCGGTCTGCAGTGTTACAATATACAGCAGGACTGTGAGGTTGCACTTACCAAGTCGATCCATACCTGGAAAGAATATAAATTAATGTATCAAGAAAATGAAGCAAATTAAACCTCTTGTATTCCTTTGCATTATTTTATTGTTCGGTTGCCAGCCAGAAGAAAAACCACCCCCCAATGTGCTATTTATCTGCATTGATGACCTGAATGACTGGACAGGATTTCTCGGCGGGCATCCCGATGCAAAAACTCCCCGTTTAGACCAGCTTGCTTCGGAGAGTGTGGTATTTTCCCGGGCCTATTGTCCCGCCCCGGCCTGTAATCCCTCCCGGGCATCAATTCTGACGGGTATCCGTCCTTCAACATCGGGTGTGTACCTTAATCCTCAACCATGGCGGAACAGTCCGGTATTAAAGGATATTCTGACCATGCCACAATATTTCCGGGAACATGGATATATAGTTAAGGGAAGCGGAAAAACGTTTCATGGCTCCTTTCCTGATTCCGCATCATGGGATGAATACTGGCCGTCTTTTACCCAGCAGAAACCTCCGGACCCGATGCCGGAGAACAGGCCGATCAATGGAATCCCGAATACGGCTCATTTTGATTGGGGACCGGTGGATGCTTCAAAAGAAGAAATGGGCGACTGGCAGGTTGCCGACTGGGTGATTGATCAGTTGGGCAAGGAGCATGATAAACCTTTTTTCCTGGCCTGTGGTTTTTTCAGGCCCCACCTTCCCTGGTATGTGCCGCAGGAGTATTTTGACAGGTTTCCGCTGGATGAAATATCCCTGCCGGTTGTGATGGAAAACGATACTGTGGATATCCCGGAAGCAGGAATGGCCATGATCAATTTCCGGGATCATGAAAATGTGACAAAATATAATCAGTGGACCAGGGCCGTTCAGGGCTACCTGGCCAGTGGCAATTTTGTGGATGAATGCGTGGGAAGAGTTGTGGATGCTCTGGAAAACAGTGAATTCAAAGATAATACCATCATCGTTTTATGGTCTGATCATGGATGGAATCTTGGAGAGAAACAGCACTGGCGCAAATTTGCCCTCTGGGAAAATACCACCCGGACTCTTTTTATGGTCAAAGCCCCAGGCATCTCAGGGAACGGCTCAGTCTGCAGCAGTCCTGTTAACCTGCTTGATGTCTATCCTACCCTCGTTGAATTGTGTGGATTACCCCCCAATCTGAATAATGAAGGAAGCAGTGTGGTGCCTTTATTAAAGTCACCGGACCAGAGCTGGGAAGTCCCCTCTGTTACCACCTACGGAAAGGATAAGCATGCAGTCCGCCTTCGCAACTGGAGATACATTCAATATGATGACGGCTCAGAAGAACTGTACAATCTGGAGGAGGACCCCAACGAATGGACCAACCTTGCAAAGGATCCCGAATATGAGACTATTAAAACGGAGCTGAAAAATCACTTGCCGGAAATAAATGCCGAATCAATCCCTAAAAATTGAGTTAATTTATGAGATTCATACAGCTTGTCAGCATTCTGTTTGTGTCAGTGTTTATGTTGACATTATTTCAGTCATGCCACGAACAGGAGCAATCGAAAAAGAAAATCGTATACATTAATTCTTACCACCAGGGGCACCCCCCCAGTGATGAGATTACTGCAGGATTGATTGAAAACCTGCCTGTTGACAGTTTTGAGATTATCGCACATTTCATGGATACCAAGCGAAATCCTTCACTGGAATATATCGAAAACCGGGCAGCAGAAGTGCTAGCTTCTATTAAAGACGTAAAGCCGGATCTCCTGGTGGTATCGGATGACAATGCAGTGAAATACCTGGTTGAGCCCCACTTTCAGGATAATGACGTGCCTATAGTGTTTTGCGGGGTGAATTGGTCTGCAAAGCAATATGATCTGTCACAGTGCAACATTACCGGTATCTTGGAATTGCTGCCGATAGCTGTATTACTGGTCACAATGAAATCTTATTACCCGTCCATTCAAAAATTACTTGTGCTTAACGAGAACACGACCACTTCACGGAAGACAAAACAATTGCTGGACACCCTGTTTTGCCGTGTCGGGATATCAGCCACACATGAGTTGGTAGATGATTTCGCAAGCTGGAAGGCTGTATTCGAAGAAGGGAATCAGACCTTTGATATTATTTATCTACAGACAAATGCTGCCATTAAAAACTGGGATCATGTTGAAGCATTAAGATTCATTGATCAGCATATAAAGGTACCCCTGGTCACATGTGAGGATTTCATGATGCCTTATTCAGTATTCGGCATGACACAGGTCTCGAGGGAACAGGGAACCTGGGCAGCAGAAACAGCAAAAAAAATCCTTCAGGGTGCTAAACCCTCAGATATCCCTGTATCCAGTAATCAAATGGTGAGTATCTGGTACAATCCTGGCCTGGCGGAAAAGGTAGGTTTCCGCCCTGATTCATCCCTGAAAAACAGGGCCAAAATCGTCAACGAATAACGGCTCACCGGGTGAAAGGCTGTCAGCAGATCTGGTGATTAGAAAACCGGGGTCAGCAGGTGGAAAATATCATGGGCAACGGGGGTGGCATGTATAGCATCCAGCGCCTCCTTAAATATATCCTCCTCATAATTATCAGCAGCAAGCAGCAGAAGCTTATAGAATTCCCCTGTTTGGCTCTCAATGCCACCGATCTGCTGGTAGGAGAATTCCTTTCCCCCGGTAAAGAACGGTATTAAAAATTGAATAGCCAGATCTATAGAACCGCCTTTATCTGATTCATAATTCCAGAGATCTATCCCAAAATGTTC
>DAOUVF010000108.1 GCA_030667765.1 Bacteroides sp. | reverse complement strand
TCCTTATTCTCAATCCACTGCGAGAATGCTTCTCTGGTTGTTGGTGCCAGTCCGTTTTCCAAGGCAGTTTCCATAAGCAAGACTATGCGTTTTCTGAGCTTGCCAACACCCAATGCCATGCCAAATCCATACTCTGCATTGTCCTCGAACAGGGAGTTTGCCCAGGCGGGACCTTTGCCTTCAGCATTCACCGTATAGGGTGTTGATGGGGCAGATCCTCCGTAAATTGATGAACAACCCGTGGCATTGCCAATCATCATGCGGTCACCAAACAATTGCGTGATCAGTTTCACATAGGGTGTCTCGCCACATCCGGCACAGGCTCCCGAGAATTCAAACAGGGGTTGTGAGAACTGGCTGTTCTTAACAGACTTACTCTTTTCTACCACGGTATCCTTGTAAGTCACATTCTTACTCAGGTAATTCCAGTTATCTATCTCCGCGGTTTGTGTCCCGAGCGGCTTCATGATCAATGCCTTCTCTTTGGAAGGACAAATATCTGCACAGTTACCGCAGCCGGTACAGTCAAGGACAGAGACCTGTATCCTGTAATCATATCCCTGAAAAACTTTTCCCTTCATGGCAACAGTTGTCAGATCCTTTGGCTTTTTCTTCAGATCCTCGTCATCGAACAGGAATGGACGGATGGCGGCATGCGGGCAAACATAGGAACACTGGTTGCACTGCGTACAAGATTCGGGTTGCCATTCGGGTACATTTATTGCAATCCCCCGTTTTTCGTATTGAGTTGTTCCCTGAGGGAATGTGCCATCTTCCCTGCCAAGGAATGCGCTTACCGGCAGGTCATCTCCCCTGAGTGAGTTGATCGGGAAGGCCACGTTTTTGACAAAATCAGGTATATCAGCCCCAATCTCCACTTTCTCGGGTGAGAGTTTTGCCCATGCCGGGTCTACCTTTATCTCATGTACCTCACCTCCCCTGTCAACAGCTGCAAAATTCATATTCACCACATCTTCACCCTTGCGCCCGTAACTCTTGACAATGAACCTGCGCATTTCTTCCACCGACTGTGCGTAGGGGATAACCTCCGAGATCTTGAAGAATGCCGACTGCATAATGGTGTTGGTCCTGGTTCCCAGGCCAATCTCCTCGGCGATCTTGGTGGCATTGATGGCAAAGAAACTGATATTATTCTCCGCCATGAGTTTTTTCATGCTGTTGGGAAGCCGTTTGATGGTTTCCTCATTGTCCCAGATGGTATTCAGCAGGAAGGTCCCTCCGTTTTTCAGTCCCTTCAGCATATCATACTTATCCAGGTAGGATGGAACATGACAGGCTACAAAGTCCGGAGTACCCACCAGGTAAATGGAACGGATCGGTTTGTCACCGAAACGGAGGTTTGAAACTGTAATTCCTCCTGATTTCTTGGAATCATAGGCGAAATAAGCCTGGCAGAATTTGTCAGTAGACTCACCAATGATCTTGATGCTGTTCTTGTTGGCTCCAACCGTTCCGTCAGCGCCAATCCCATAAAACTTCGCTTCGTAGGTACCTTTTGGTACGGCACTGATCTCGGGAAGCAAGGGAAGGGATGTATGCGTAACGTCGTCTGTGATCCCGACCGTGAACCTGTTCCTGGGTTGGTCAGCAGCAAGGTTATCAAACACGGAGATTATCATGGCCGGTGTAGTATCCTTTGAGCTGAGTCCGTACCTGCCGCCAATAATCATTGGGGCATCAGGGTCACCATAGAACAGATCCCGCACATCCAGGTAGAGGGGCTCGCCGTTTGCACCCAATTCCTTGGTGCGGTCCAGTATGGCAATCCGCTTCACAGATTTTGGAAACACATTAAAGAAATACTTCGCACTGAAGGGACGGTACAGGTGTACCGTAATCATCCCGACCTTTCTGCCCCGGTCATTCAGGTAATCAATCGTCTCCTTGATGGTTTGCGTGACAGATCCCATGGCCATGACGATATTTTCCGCATCCGGATCCCCGTAATAAGTGAATGGATGGTACTCACGTCCCGTCATTTCCGTCATTTTCTTCATATACTCCGCGACGATATCGGGCACAGCATCGTAAAACCGGTTGATAGCTTCCCTTGTCTGGAAATAAATATCCGGGTTCTGGGCAGTCCCCCTTGTCACCGGGTGCTCGGGATTAAGCGCATTGTCACGGAATTTCTGGAGCGCTTCATAATCAACCAGTTTGGTCATATCTTCGTTGGTTGGTGCCTCAACTTTCTGCACCTCATGGGAGGTTCTGAAACCATCAAAGAAATGCAGGAAGGGTATGCGGGATTTGATAGCTGCCAGGTGGGCAATTCCTCCGATATCCATGATTTCCTGAACGCTTCCGGTTGCCAGCATGGCAAACCCGGCCTGACGTGTGCTCATCACATCACTGTGATCACCGAAGATAGAAAGCGCCTGGGCAGCCAGGCTCCTTGCTGAAACGTGAAAAACTCCCGGCAATAATTCACCGGATATTTTGTACATATTGGGAATCATCAAAAGCAAGCCCTGGGAGGCGGTGAAGGTAGATGTCAGGGCACCTGCCTGGAGTGACCCATGAACAGCTCCTGATGCTCCGCCTTCAGATTGCATTTCAACAACCTGAACCGTTTCACCGAAAATATTCTTCCTGCCGAATGCAGCCCACTCATCAACATTCTCCGCCATATCGGATGATGGGGTGATCGGATAGATCGCCGCTACCTCGCTGAAAATATAGGCAACATGAGAGGCTGCATGATTTCCATCGCAAGTGATAAAATTTTTCTTATTAGCCATTTCTGTTGGTTTATGTATTTAATTAGCAATAAATTATATGATTTTTTATAAAGAATACAAAATTAGCACAATTGGTGAATAATTTATATGAGTTTTATTATGTTTTCATTAATTCATACAGATTAAAAATAAAAATACCGGGACCTCAAGTCCCGGTATATAATTCTTAGCATATCATCACGCTCAGGCCTGCTTACTCGGCATTCATGGAGATCAGGAATTCTTCATTTGATTCCGTCTTACCCATGCGGCTGATCAGAAATTCCATGGCTTCGATGGAGGTCATGTCAGACAGGTAATTCCTTAGTATCCAAAGCCTGTTGAGCATCTCCTTGTCAAGCAGCAGGTCTTCACGACGCGTGCTCGAGGGGTTGAGGTCCACAGATGGGAAAATCCGCTTGTTGGATAGCTTCCTGTCAAGCTGCAGTTCCATATTACCTGTTCCCTTGAATTCTTCGAAGATCACATCATCCATTTTTGAACCGGTCTCTGTAAGCGCGGTAGCAAGAATGGTAAGGGATCCGCCATTCTCAATATTCCTGGCTGCACCGAAGAATCTCTTGGGCTTCTGAAGAGCGTTGGAATCAACCCCTCCTGAAAGCACCTTACCTGATGCCGGGGCAACCGTATTGTAGGCCCTTGCCAGGCGGGTGATGGAATCAAGGAGGATCACCACATCGTGTCCGCACTCAACCATGCGCTTGGCTTTTTCAATAACAATATTCGAAACCCTTACGTGCCTTTCTGCAGGTTCATCGAATGTGGAGGCGATCACCTCACCGTTCACATTTCGCTGCATATCCGTTACCTCTTCCGGCCTTTCATCCACCAACAGGATGATCAGGTATACTTCAGGATGGTTTTCTGCAATGGCATTGGCGATCTCCTGCAGCAGGATAGTCTTCCCGGTTTTTGGCTGCGCAACGATCAGTCCCCTTTGCCCTTTACCAATAGGTGTAAACATATCTATGACGCGGCAAGAAATGGTGCCCCGTTTGCCTTGTTTGAGAAGAGTGAATTTTTCATTCGGAAAGAGGGGCGTGAGGAAATCAAAAGGAACCCTGTCCCGTATGTAATCCGGACTCCTGCCATTGATCTCTTCCACCTTGATCAGCGGGAAGTATTTCTCCCCTTCCTTGGGGGGACGAATGGTACCGGAAACACTATCCCCGGTTTTCAGTCCGAATAACTTGATCTGAGATTGCGAAACATAGATATCATCCGGTGAGTTGAGATAATTATAATCTGAGGAACGCAGGAATCCATACCCGTCAGGCATGATCTCCAGTACCCCGGTGGCAGAAATGATCCCTTCAAATTCAAGGGCCTTTTCCTGTTGCCTTCTTTCCTGCCGTTTGAAATCGCGGTCAGCCTGGGATTCCCTGGTATCCGAATCGGCATCCCTGTGGTAATTGTTACCTCTCCTGTCCCTGAATGAACTATCTTTTTCCCTGGAATATTCCTTTTCCCTGGAAAAGTCTTTATCCTTACTATCGCTGGTATCTTTGCGGTCCCGGCTATCTCTATGGTCCCGGTTATCCTTATGGTCCCGGCTATCCTTATGGTCCCGGCTATCCTTATGGTCCCGGCTATCCTTATGGTCCCGGCTATCCTTATGGTCCCGGCTGTCTTTATGGTCCCGGCTATCTCTATGGTCCGGGCTATCCTTCCGTTCTTCACCCCGCCTGTCTTCCTGAGGGCTTTTTACCTCCTTATCAGTGGTTTTATCCTGTTTGTTCTCTGCAGGTTTTCTTCCACGGCGGTGAGTGGTTTTGTCCTTGGCTTTAGGGCCTGGCTGTTCTCTTTGTTTGTCTTTGGGTTTGGATTCAACATCCGAGGCAACAATTGCCTGCTGATCCAGGATCTTATAGATCAGGTCTTGTTTCTTAAAAGCTTCAACCCTTTTGATTTTTAATTCTTTGGCGATTTCTCGCAAATCGGAAACGAGCTTCTTATTAAGCTCAAGAATGTCATACATGTGATTATGAATAATGAAAATTAAATTATATGTGGATTATGGTAAGAAATGTTGTCTAATTGGAGTCAGATAACCAGTTGAAAAACAGGTATCGTTGGAAATTCATTGCAAGTATAAGCAAATACTTAGAATTACCAAAAAAATGAATTGAATTTTTTTTACCATATGACCCGGTATCTTTCATCTAACTTACTTATTTAGAATAAATCCAAAATAAATCGAAAATTCTGTTCTATCCTGTTGATATTCTATATTTTGCCGGGGATGGGACCATGTTGCTATTTAAACTTATCTTTGAATCAAAAGATAATTTTGGGAAAAAATCGAATCTTTAGCTAATTCCGTCTTTGAATATGTAACTTTCATGGTTATTTTTCGTATAACGGTTATCTTAATAAATTCTCACCCAAATGAGGCAGCTCAAGATCATCAAACAGGTTACCAACAGGGAAACTCCCTCCCTGGATAAATACCTGCATGAAATCGGCAAAGTCGACCTGATCACTGCCGAGGAAGAGGTTGAGCTGGCGAGGATGATCCGCAAGGGGGACAGTGAGGCTTTGGAGAAACTGATCAAGGCAAACCTGCGCTTCGTAGTGTCTGTATCCAAACAATACCAGAACCAGGGATTAAGCTTACCGGACCTGATCAATGAAGGAAACCTTGGATTAATTAAAGCTTCCCAGCGCTTTGACGAGACCAGGGGATTCAAATTCATTTCATATGCCGTATGGTGGATCAGACAATCCATCCTTCAGGCCCTGGCGGAACAGGCCAGGATTGTCAGGCTGCCGCTGAACAAGATCGGATCCATCAACAAGATCAACAAAACCTTTGCCATTCTTGAGCAGCAGCATGAACGTGAACCATCCATCCTGGAACTTGCCCAGGCACTTGAACTGGCACCCGAGGATGTAAAGGAAGCCATCCGCAGTTCCGGCCGTCATGTATCCATGGATGCCCCGCTTACCGAAGGGGAAGAGGGCAATATGTATGATGTGATGCTGAGCACCGATGCTCCCAGTCCTGACAGGGGACTGCTGAACGAATCCCTGCGGAAAGAGATCGAAAGGGCTCTTTCAACCCTTACACATCGCGAAGCGAGCATCATTAAACTGTATTTCGGACTGAACGGGAAACATCCCCATACCCTGGAGGAAATCGGTGAGCAGTTCAACCTGACCCGTGAAAGGGTAAGGCAGATCAAGGAAAAAGCCATTAAAAGGCTGAAACACACCACCCGGAGCAAGATCCTGAAAACCTACCTTGGATAATTAACTGAACATGTCACATTTGATTGCCCCCTCTATTTTAACCGCAAATTTTCTGGAACTGCGCAAAGAAGTTGAAATGATCAATGGCAGTGAGGCCGACTGGCTCCACCTGGATATCATGGACGGGGTATTCGTCCCCAATATGACTTTCGGCTTCCCCGTCATCAAGCTGATCAAGGAGATCAGCACCAAGCCACTGGACACCCATTTGATGATCGTGGAACCGGACAGGCACCTGGAAAGTTTCCTTGCTGCCGGGGCAGACATGCTGACTGTCCATTATGAAGCCTGCACGCACCTGGACCGCACCATTGATACCATCAAATCACTCGGCATGAAGGCCGGCGTGGCCATCAATCCGCATACTTCTGTACAATTACTGGAAAACATCCTGCCGGACCTGGACCTGGTGCTCAATATGACAGTTAACCCGGGCTATGGTGCCCAGTCCCTCATCGAGTACAGCTACAGGAAGATCCGGCAACTGCGCGAACTGATAGCGAAAACCGGATCCAATGCCCTGATCCAGATAGACGGTGGAGTGGGACTGGCGAACCTGGCCGGTCTGAAAGAAGTCGGTGTGGATGTATTTGTCGTGGGAAACACCGTTTTCGCTTCCGATGATCCCGTTCAAACCATCAGGCAATTAAAGGAGATCTAATCTTTATCCCCGGCCGGGAATGAAATCCATAATGATTTTAAATAAAGGGTGTTAGTACCTGTTTGATTATCATTTTTTCCTTCTTTTAATATCTTTGGGCAATCTAAACTCATATCCTTTATCAAATGAAACTCCCCTCTTCTCTGTATAACTGGACATCGGTTATAGGAGCCGTGATTGCGATCATCGCTCTTTTCATGATCGTATTCCTCATCACTGTATCATTATTTATTGAGGTAACAAGTTCCTACCTGGGAATTGTCATATATATTATATTGCCCATTTTCCTTATCCTGGGACTGATCCTGATCCCTGTAGGGATGGTGCGCAGAAGGCGCAGGATGAGGCGGAAGGATGAGACCGGTTTGTCAAGATGGCCCCAGGTTAACCTGAACCTTAAGCAGCACAGGAATGCCTTTATGATCTTTGTCATATCCTCAACTGCCTTCCTGTTCCTGTCAGCAATAGGAACTTACGAGGCCTTTCATTACTCGGAATCGGTAGAGTTCTGTGGCACGGTCTGCCATAAGGTGATGCAGCCAGAACATGTGACCTACCAGACCTCGGCCCATGCCAGGGTAGCCTGCGTGGAATGCCACGTAGGCTCAGGTGCGGACTGGTATGTCCGGTCCAAATTATCGGGACTCTACCAGGTCTATTCGGTACTCTTTAAAAAGTATCCCCAGCCAATTCCAACTCCCATTTCAAACCTGAGGCCAGCCCAGGAGACCTGTGAGAAATGTCACTGGCCCGAACAGTTTTATGCACATAAGCTTCGTACGGAGAGGCATTACCTGGCAGATGAGCATAATACCGAATGGGATATCATTCTGAAAATGAAGATCGGGTCTGAATATCATGCACTGGGACAGGATGAAGGGATACACTGGCATATTAATCCAAATGTAAAGATCGAATATGTGACCGATCCTGAAGACAGGCAGATCATCCCCTGGGTGCGTTATACCAACCTGGAGACCGGAGAGGTGCACACCTATCTGGATGAGGAGCATATGGTCGATACAGACACGATTGCCGTTGATGATTTCAGGCATATGGACTGCATAGATTGCCATAACCGGCCATCCCATGAATATTTTTCACCTCCTTTCTTTACTGATAATTCCCTGACCAGGGGAGATATCCCAAGGGAATTGCCTGACATCAAAATGGTGGCTATGGGACTGCATTATGCTGTATACGATGATACCGACTCTGCCCTGTTGACCATAGAAAAAGATATAAAGGAATATTATGAAATGATGTATCCTGAGATTTTCGAGGACCAGATGCCATTGATAGAAAAAGCCATTGCAGGTGTACAGGAAGATTTCACACAGAATATTTTCCCGGAGATGAAGGCACGCTGGGACGAATACCCGAACAATATCGGGCATATCAATTCAGAGGGGTGTTACCGCTGCCATAACAATCGTCATAAATCCCAGACCGGAAGGGTGATAAGCAAGGATTGCAATCTCTGCCACGACATCCTGGCCCAGGGTTATCCTGACCAGCTGAATATGGGCGGGGTCAGGGATTCACTGGAATTCATCCATCCCATCGACATTGGTGAAGCATGGAAGGAAGTTCATTGTGTGGTCTGCCACGACCCGCTTTACTGATGCGATGCAGGAAGCCCGGAAAATTATCCTTTCAGGGAAATATTCAGCAGCTGATCCGTATCCAGGATGGACAATTGGTTTCCTTGCAAGGAGAT